>CALFHQ010000892.1 GCA_937876385.1 uncultured Pseudomonadota bacterium | reverse complement strand
GTAGGGCCGATGACCGACTTGGTGCACACGGTGACGTACCCCAGGAACTGGGTCTGGTCCTCCTCGAAGGCTTTCATGTCAACGAGGAGGCTCACGGTGTCCGTGGCCAGCGCCACGAGGTTGGCGATGAGGGCCTGGGTGTCGTTGCTGCTTCCGTCGGCTTCGTCCAGGATGAAGGCCAGATCCTTGTCGTATTCGGCAGCGGAGCCTCCGATGGAGCCGCTGTAGCATTGCACTTCATACACGTACCCGGGGTCGATTCGGTACCCTTCGTCGTCGTCGGGCAAGATGAGGTCGAAGAGGGCCCCCATGGCCAGAACGGTGAGGCGGAGGAATTTGAAATAGCTGTTGGCGGGGACGTAGATGCGATGGATTTCCTGCTTGTCGAAGTGACTGTGGGTGCCCACCGCCCCAAAATCGGCGTTGGACTCCAGGGTGCACTTCGGGAGCTGATAGACCACACACAGGAAGTCCACGGAAGAGCCGAGGTTGGCGGAGAGGTCGATGAAGTTTCCGTTGGTGGTGACAGTGATGTGATCCATGTCGAAGTTGGTCTTGGCGGTCAGACCCGCCTCGATGGAACCCTGGGCCAGGACATCGGCGACAACGCTGGCCAGCTTCTTTCCCGCTGTGTCGACATCCCCCGCTGCCACAGCGTCGGAGACACTTCCCAGGTAGGGGCTCTCCCAGGTTCGCTCCAGGAGGAATTTTGCTCGCTCCGGGCTTGTGGTGATGAGGTGTGGGGTGAAGAACGCCATGGACGTGGCGGTGGTTTTCGGGGTTGCTCGGACGGTGTTCTCGGCGTCCATGTTGGGGGTCCAGAGGGGCAATCCTTCTTTGAAGCTCAGGGCCACGCTGGGGGCCCCGGTGGGGTCTTCGGCCACGGCCTGGCAGACGACAACATCCGAATCCCACTCCTGGGCCGCTACGTCCAGATCAAAGTAAGTTCCTTCGGGATGGGGAGCCAGGTCAAACAAGCGCCCTTTGCACAGGACCTGCTCGTATCCGCTGGGAAACACGATGCGCAGAGCGTTTCCTTTGAGTTCCGGGAGTTCGATGTTGCTTTGCAGGTCTTCACCCGCAACCAAGTCATTTCCCGGATTCGACTGGACTTGGTCTCCATCGCCACACCCAGACAGTCCCACCAGCCCCCAAAACAACATCCCCACGACGACGAACCGAAAACCACCCATAAATCTCTCCTCTCAACAAGAATCAAACCGCGCACGGAACCCGCGGAATTATTGCAGAAAGGGAGGTTCCGGTCAAGGCGCCCCCGATTTGACGCACGGCCGATGCGTAACCCATCACCGACGATCTTGATTCGACGGGCGTGCCTGATACGCTCAATTCAGACCTCCATTTCTCCTTGACTGCTCTAAAGGAGTGTGTCTAGGCTTGCTTCACAGGATACCACTTTCAACCCATTCTACTTGAAGGCGTTGCCATGAGCGCAGCGCTGGAGGAGGCGTCCAATGCGCAGCTCGCCAAACAGTCGGTTCGTTCCTTGCCAACTCGCCGTTCTAGGATTCGTCGCGGTGGCAATCGCTGCTTGCGGCACCACCAAGCCGGAATTCACCTTTCACAAGCCTGTGGATGTTGTGAAGAAGGTGGTCATTGCCCAGTACTCCGTGGAGTGGCGTAACACCATCACAGGACACACTGTCAAGATGCCGCTGGATGCTGTCCATAAGGTAATTTCGGACGCCCCGGCTGTATTCGCTGACGAGATTGCCAACAACAGCATCATGAAGGTGGTTCCGTTCAACGGAGGGGTCGAAGGGCTCTCCTCCAGACCTTGCGCCAGCGGGTTGATTTGTCCCGCAACCCCGCGTCCCTGGGTTCTCTGGGAAGAGAAGGCCGGGGAAAGTTGCGACGTCAGTCCGGAGATTGTGAAAGCACTGGCCAACTCAAACGGGGCTGATGCGGTGCTCGTGGTCTTTTCTTTCTGGCGCCTTCAGGTCGGCTTCAGCAAAAAGGTCGTGGTGGAGACGACGTTCAAATTGTACGGAAAGGACGGACAGTTGTTGGCCTCGGGAAAAGCCAGCGGCAAGGAGTCGGCAGGGGTCTTTCCCGCTGGCGCCGCCGCTGCGGAGTCCTTTGGACTGGCCACGAAGAGGTCCTTCCATGACATCGCAGTCGGCCTGGGGCGGGGGAACTGACCCGTGCTGATAACCTCATGTGAACGCGGCGCCCTCGTTGCCGCTTTGTCCATTCTGGCCCTGTGCGGGTGCACCACGACCCACGTCACAACCCCGGACAGTTGGCGAGAGAGGCCTCCATCGCTCCCGTTGCCGGCGGTCACATTGGCCGTGGAGGGAATGCCCAACGAGTGCAAGAGCCATTTTCGTGACCATTCCGCCGCAGAACGACTCGGTGGAGCCCTGGTCGCAGCAAAGGTCAAGTTGGACCAGAACGAGCCGTCCAACGCCCTTGAGTTCATCGGCAAGGCCCGCATGACCGCGGAGCTTGAGGCCTGGCACACTGACGAGGTCATGAAACTGGATGGGGGCGAGACCTTCCCAGACCACGCCCTTCTTGAACCCGTCTTCTGTCTGGAAGACGTGGGGAACCTGTTTGTCAGGAGCCTCAAGAGATCATTGCGCCCCATCCTTCACCAGGGAGAGAACCCGGACTACATTGTGCGCGTGAAAGTTGTCAGAGATGACGTAGCCCTCTCCTGGACCGGGGGGAAGGCGTTCAGCGTGGCGTCGCTTCCAATCGTCATTGGCGTGTTCTTCCTGGGCCTCTGGGCCAACCACTTCGAGCACACCGTGGAAGTGCGCGTCGAGATGCTGAAGGGGACTGAGCTTACTCCAGTTCTTCGAAGAAGCTACCTTATCACCGTAGAGGGGGCCATCTCGGACTTTGGTGACAAAAACGTCAGAGAGGACGTGGGAAATCTCATCAACTACGTCTTGTGGACTTTCGTCACAAAGGTGTCGCAGGACGTCTCCACGACACTGATGAAGTCCCAATCCCCGTAGCGCCCCTGGGGGGGGGCGCAGGCTCGGGCAACCCCTCTGGGGAGCCCTTGCCTAAGACAGACCTTCGATTTCGGAATGACGCGTTTGACCGTCCTTGCCTTTCTTTGGGATTGGGGTGATACTGTCCGCAATGACGCGATGTGTTATTTGCTTTCCGGGAGACGACCATGCAATCCAGTCCTTTTGACTTCACGAACAATCACGGCACTTCCATTCACGTGCACCGGTGGCTTCCCGATGGCGAGCCGAAAGCGGTCGTCCAGATTGCCCACGGGATGCAGGAACACGGTGCACGATACGAGGTTCTGGCCTCTGCGCTGGTGCCCCTGGGATATGCCGTTTACGCCAATGACCATCAGGGCCACGGCGCCTCCATGGTGAAGCAGGGGCAACCTGGGGTTCTGGGCCCCGACGGGCGCGAGGGCGTGCTGGCGGACATGCTTCAGTTGCTTAGCATGGAGAGGGAGACGCACCCGGACCTTCCCATTTTCCTTTTTGGACACTCCTGGGGCTCCTTCTTGACCCAACGCTTCATCCAGTTGCACGGAGAGCTCCTTGCCGGCGCGATTTTGAGTGGAAGCAACGGTTCCAATCCCTTAGTTGGGATCGGTGCATACGCGGCCCAACTGGTCACGGCGATTCGAGGAGAGGAGAGGACGGCTGTGTTGTTGAAGTTTCTGTCTACAGGGGACTTCAACAAGCAGTTTGAACCGGGAAAAACGGGCTTCGAGTGGCTCTCTCGTGACGAGGCGGCGGTGCAGGCTTACGTCGACGATCCCCAGTGCGGCGTTGACTTTCCCAACGTCTTCTTCCGGGAAATGGTGGCACTGGTCAAGGAATGTTGGCAGCCCGCCCACGAGGCTCAGATTCCTGGAAACCTCCCCATTTATATTTTCTCCGGGGGACAGGATCCGGTTGGATTCAACGGCAAGGGAATCAAAGCGCTTGTGAAGCGTTATCAACATTTGGGTATCCAGGACCTGGAATACCGGGTATACCCGGGGGGTCGACACGAGATGCTCAACGAGACCAATCGCACCGAGGTGCTGGGACACATTGTCGATTGGTTGGAGAAACGGACCGCCTGAACCCGTCGTGAGGAGGCATGGAAGATAGCCTCAGATTCCTACTGATTCTCATCCTCTTTCTGTCCGGTCTTTCTGCTGTACATCTGGCTCGCCGTATGTTCAGGGGGAACCTTCCCGCGATCATCGAGTTGGCAGCGTTGATGGTTGTCGCCGCTTTGGGGATCTTTCTGGAAGGGGATACGGCCATCCTGTTGAGCATCATCGCCATTGGGGTGGGGATGTCCATCAGCACCTTCCCGGCCGTCTTCGAGAACGCGTCTACGGTAGCTCGACTTCGGGAGCAGAGTGGAATGGCGACGTTCTTTGCTGGGGCCGGCGTGCTTCTGTTTCCCTCTCTCCACCGCCGACGGGTTTACTCTCTCAATCGCATCGCCCACCGAACCCGAAAGGGGAAGATGGAGGTTACCGAAGCG
>CALFHQ010000891.1 GCA_937876385.1 uncultured Pseudomonadota bacterium | reverse complement strand
TGCCCGTTGTTGACCCCGGTGTCGAGGACACACACAGCCACCGTGGCTTTCGGATTCACTCTCAGACGCTGGTGAAGATCGTTCACCCATTCGGTTTGGTCTCTGTTTTCCAATTCGAGGAAGAATCGGGCGGTCTCTTTGGCGCGTCTGAACTCAGCGATGTCCGGGCTGGATTCAATCAGGTTTCCGAGCTGCTCGCGCGTAGCCCTAACAAGAAGTACAATTCGTTCTGGAAAACTGAGCGACCGAGGCTGAACGTCCAAACCTATGGCAGTTGCAGTCTCCCGGAAACGGTGCTCGGCTTCGTCAGATGTCCCCCGCAGCCAGACCTCACACCACACCGCCGTTGCCCCCCGTGGCATCAGACCAACATCGTCACGCCAGAAGGATTGCAGGACCGCCAGCCGCATATCCTCTACACTCTGAACGAACGCAGCATTCTTCGGATTGCCGTTGATAGTCTCTTCACTGGCGTATTCGGTAATCTTCTTCAGGAAGTGGTTCTCCTTACCCGATGGGATGAAGACGGTTGCGCTGTGGCCCATCATGTGAGCCACCACTTCGAGGAGTCGTAAACTCCTCAGACTGCTGAGCTTCAAGAAGAAAGATATGGGAATACTGTTTGGGCACGCGGGCTTACCCCCTGATCGTTGCCTTGTAGGCGGATCGTCTCTCCTCGAGCATCCGGACGAGGAGCTTTGCAGTCACGGTCTTCCGGTCGGCGAGAATCGTTTCTTTGATGGCGTCATCACAGGCTTGGACAATCTCGGCGTGACTAAGCGACTCGGCCATCTTGGCCGTACGCTCGAGCCTCATCTTGCTCTGTCGAAACGACCCAAGTCGGTTCTCGATCAACCGTTCAATCTCAGCCCTTTCCGGAAGGTGGTAATGCAGCACGTCGTCGAAACGCCGGAAAAGCGCTTGGTCCAAAATCCGGGGGTTGTTGGTGGCTGCCACGACAAGGCTGTCCGATGTGTCCCGTTCGATAAACTGCAGAAACGAGTTGAGCACCCGACGCATCTCGCCCACGTCATCGTCGCGGCCACGCTCGCCACCGATAGCATCAAACTCGTCGAAGAGGAATACGCCCCGGCGTTCTTGAATGACATCGAAGATCTGTCGGAGTTTGGCGCTTGTCTCGCCCATGAACTTGGTGACAATCTTGTCCATCATGATCGTAAAGAGAGGCAGGCCCAACTCTCCTGCGAGGACGGCGGCGGTCAGAGTCTTCCCGGTACCGGGAGGCCCGGCCAGCAGGATCTTTCGCCGGTGGGTTAAACCGTGCTTTTCGAGCTTGGTCTTCTGCCGGTACTCGCGCAAGATTCGGTAAATTCTTGCACGCATTTCCTCGGACTGCACGAGCATTCCAAGCCGCTCGCTGGGCGCAGAAGCAAGCACCAGGTGTTCCAGATCAGGTGTGAAGGGGATCACTCGCGCAGGCAGTGCCCCGGCCTTGTCGACCAGGGTCCGTATCTCGAGGGCAAGGCTTCGGTGGCCCTGTTTTGCTTCATGCGCGGCGACCTGCAGCGCAATGGTGCGAAACTGCTCGGGGTGGTCAGTGAAATGTGACCGGATGAGGGATTTGATCTGCTCGGCGGTTGCCATGTTCCCCTCTCCCTCCAATCATCGAAATCAAATCGAGAAGTGTGGATCTGTCGTTGTCGTTGTCCGTGTCTGGCACTTGGCTAACGCCCGTGAGACAAGGCAAGCCACACAAGGCCACTGTAGCTGCCTGAAGAAGATGGGACAAGCATTTTCAGAATCGCCCTCGCAACAGTAGTGTCCGTAGAGTTCAAACAGATCATCGGCCGCGGAACCAGACTCTTCGACGGCAAGGACCATTTCACCATCTGTGACTTCGATAGGGCCTGCGAGCACTTCAACGACCCGGATTGGGATGGCGAACCGGTGGACCCTGAGCCATGTTCCAAGTGTGGCAGCTATCCCTGCCAGTGCGAGATACCGACGCCCCGAAGTTGCCCGTTCTGTGGAATGAACCCTTGTGTGTGCGACGCGGAGTCGGCCGGAGCGGGTTATCTCGACGAGTGCCGCCCCCTGAACCCTGCCTCTCAGAACCGATAGCTGACACCGAGGTGAGGCTCGGCAACGATGTAGCGATGGATCGCCCCGAACTGGCCGTCGTTGGTCTGGTGGTTCGAGTCGACCCCTGCACCGAGTTCTACAAACACCCCCAGGTGGGGAGTCATCCATCCTGTGGCACCCAGGCCAACGCGTGCGCTCCAGCCACGTCCCTCGTAGTGGTTGCCCAGCCACATCCAATTCCCGCCCCCAACGAGTTGAACCGAGAGTTCCAGCCGGTCCTCTAAGATTGGCCAGATACCCCGGATTCCAAGCTGGCCTCGGATCATGTCGTAGCGATCTCCGCCGTCCCGGTTGGGGCTTGCGTAGCCCGAGTTCGCACCGAACGGATGAAGGCTGTCCAATTGGATTCCAATGGAGAGGTAGCGCAAAGGCAAGAAATCATAGCGGAGAGTGACACCTACGTTCCACAGATTGCTGTCGTCTATTTTGTTGTCCGAATAGGCATCACTGCTTCCAATCATCCAGGCCCAGGAGATCGGAATAAAGCCCAGCGAGAGCCGATGAACGCCCTGCCTCCCCTCCGCATTTGCCTGCGGGGGGACCGCCAGTACAGCTACCAGGAGCAACCAGAGAACTTTGGGTTTTCGACACATCGCTAGAACCTCATGACATCCGTTTCTTCTCAAT
>CALFHQ010000890.1 GCA_937876385.1 uncultured Pseudomonadota bacterium | reverse complement strand
CTAGATCGATACCTGCAGACAACATGCATGGTTCATTCATGGACAACGCCTCGTTTCGGTTGCTTCTTCCCCCAATCGACGGAAAGACCGGCGACCATACCGCCAGGGCCATGCCTTGGCAAGGCGTGCGTGAAAACGTAACCGCTCTGTATGGGGAGGGGCGGTGAGGTTGATTGCTTTGTGCCACGCTCCCTCAGTGCGTTGAGATGCATTCGGCCGAAGCAAGATAAGCGGTTTCGAGGGTGTGGTCTCGCTGGCAAGCGGCAGGGACCACAACTGTGCAATTGTGGCCGATGGTTCTGTGTGGTGTTGGGGAAGCAACGATGCTGGACAAGTGGGCGCTGGTGGAAGCGATGGTTCCGACGAACAGCCCATTCCAATTGAGGTGCCGGGGTTCGAAGGTTCTTCCTCGCTGGCGTTGGGGTACAGCCATACCTGCGCGTTGGCTGCCGGTGGCACCGTGAGGTGCATGGGAAGCAATGAATTCGGCCAGTTGGGAACGGGCACATGGGAGGATAGTCCCGAGCCGGTCAAAGTGACAGGTCTCTCGGATGTGGTGGCGGTGGTTGCCGGCGCCGAGCATACTTGTGCGTTGACAGTTTCAGACGAAGTCTACTGCTGGGGAGACAACGAGAAGGGTCAACTGGGCAATGGCACCTACCAGAGTTCATTCGTTCCAACAGGTGTGGTGGGTCTTACAGATGTGCTATCGATTTCAGTTGGTTCAGGTCATTCGTGTGCTCTTACGGAAGATGGGCGGATACTCTGCTGGGGAGACAACAACTTCAGCCAACTTGGTGGCGGGCCACTCTTTGACGGACCATCGTCGCCGGAACCCATGGAAATCTGGTAGGTGGTCAATTTCCATGGATTGAACCATCATGCCGGATAGCTCACAACGCAATCCAGTCCAGAGCAAATGCGGGGCACGGATCGACAATCACGCCGAGGTCATGTAGAGTGTCGCATATCTAGTCGAAGCGAGGGCCGCCTCAAAGGAGAGGTGGGTTCTCAGTTTCTCGGCCGGAACCCGGACAGGCTCGGCGCACCACATGCGTGGGACAATCGGAGACACCATGAAAAAAGCACCCTCGTCCCGACGCCGAGGCATCGGCCGATTCCTCTTGCCCGACTACGTCAACCATCCCCAACTCAACCTGAGGGTCGTACAGTGGCTACACCCTGTCATTGAACGTGTTCTCTCGGCTTACTTCCGTCTCGAGGTGGAGGGATTCGACAACGTACCGACCGGTAGCGCCATGCTCGTAGGCAACCACAACAGCGGCATCAGTTTCACCGAGCCCTTCGCCATCTCGGCACGCTGGTACCGTGAGCGGGGCGCCGACGACCGCATTTACTGCCTGGTTCACGACGCCATGATGATGCTTCCCGGCTTGCGCCAACTCCTTGTGGGCCTGGGCTGCGTGCGCGCGTCACGTGAGGTCTGCGAACGGGTGCTGGAGCGCGGTGAGAAGGTACTGGCCTTCCCCGGCGGCAACGTCGAAGCGTTCCGGAAGTGGTCTCGGCGTGACAAGATTGACTTCGCCGGCCACAAGGGTTTCGTGCGCCTCGCCCTCAAGTACGGTGTACCCATCATCCCCGTGGTGTCCGCAGGCGGCCATGAGACCTTCGTGGTTTTGCACGAGGGCCGAGCTCTCGCACGAGCTCTTCGCCTGCCTCAGTTCATTCGTAGCGACATGTGCCCCGTATTCCTTGGGCTTCCGTGGGGCATCGGCGTGGGCCCCGTGTTCCACTTCCCCCTTCCGGCCAAGCAGCGGGTGCGTGTACTCGAGCCTATCCCTGTGGACGCTTACAACCCCAAGGACGCCGACGACCCGGCCATAGTCGATGCCCTGTACAATCGTGTGGTGAACGCCATGCAGGCTACCATGGACGAGATGGCCGCTGCGCGCCGCTGTCCGGTCCTGGGTTGAAGCTTGCGCGCCTGAAATAGTATTTGTCCGCTTCGTCTGCGTCGTCGCCCAACTGAACAACAGGTGAAGACAGTTCCACTGCTCTGGTGAATATGTTCTTAGACCCGAAGATCAGTGACAGCGGCGAGGCGGGCTGACTTCGTTTCTGCGGACTGAGGGCCCTCTTTGACACGATCCAACACATCAGCTAGGGTTGGAAAAACACAAAGGAGGGGAAGATGGTCGCAACTGGATTCTTCAATGTTGTAACGTACATTGGTTTTGGCTTCATTGCACTAGTCACGCTGGGCGTCTTCTGGATTCATCGCATCCACCAGCGGACGAAGAAGAACGGGCTCCCCCTGGTGGCCACCGTGCTCACTGCGACGCCAACGAAGCACACCAGTTCCAAACACCCCACCGTCGACCTCGGGCTTCGGGTGGAGATCCCCGACGGACGCAGCTACGAGGTGCCGATCACCGTGCCCATACACCCTCTTCATGCACCGAGGTTACAGCCAGGTCAGGTCGTCCCGGTGCGGGTGGACCGCAACCAGCCGCGGCGCGTATTGCTGGACCTCGACCGCCCCTTACCGCCAAGCGGAGAAGAGACCTCGTAAAGTATTCAACCCAGAGCAGTCTCATGATTCTGGGCATGTCCTCTCCAAGAGAGCTCAGCTTGCGCCGTTGCCAGGCACAATCGGATTTCCTATCTAACTCTGGTCAATCGGCTCTGCGTCATCGTTCCGAGGCGCCCCAGAACCTCTGCGTCGAAACGCTGGAGTTGCTTTCCTCCCCCTGAGGACCAGCTCGGAGGATTTCCTGTCTCAGGGCATATACATCGCAACACATTGCTCCTCCTAGGTTTGCGGAGAATAGCGTCCATGTTCTCAGGTTTTCGCAATGCCGAAATCGGCTCCGAAATCGAGGGTGGTTTGAAGCCGTTCGTTCTTGCCAGATGCAACACCGCGGCAGGCTTCTCGGCGCTATGTGCCCTGTCCATCAAACCGGGGCAACGTCAGATAGTGTTGGCTCTGCCGTATTGATTCGGACTTGCACAGGTGAAGTCATCGGTGTTGACAGAGGAGGCGACGTGACCGAGACTGGTCTTTGAAAATGACAACCTTGAGGCAGATAGTTTATGACCCAAGACCACCCCAACGACCCGCTGCATGGGATCACCCTTGAACATATCTTGACTCAACTTGTGGCGCACCTGGGATGGAAGAAGTTGGGGGAGTCGATCCGTATCCGCTGTTTCACCCACGACCCCTCCATCAAGTCCAGTCTGAAATTCCTGAGAAAGACGCCCTGGGCCCGCACAAAGGTCGAGGCTCTCTACTTGCGAACGAGGATTGGGAGGCCGTAGTGGCCTGACGGAGAGCGAGCCGCGTGGAGGCGTGAGATGAAGTGCATTCTTTTCGGGGGAAGTGGTGAAGTGGGAGGGGCAGTTGCTCGCGCTCTCATCAAGAGCGAAGTTTGTTCTAAACTGACACTCCTGGTTCGAAGAGCCGTTCCTGGCTTCCAGGACGATAAGAAGGTTGAGGAAGTGGTTGTCGACACAAACGCTCCCGACTTCGAGGAGGTGGTGAGGGAGAAAGCACGAGGTCATGACGTCGCCATTAGCTGCATCGGAATCGGAAGCGGGACCCGGTCGATGACCGAGCAGGAGATGATGGCCATCGAGGTCGATATGTTGGGGAAGTATGCCAGGGGGTGCAAGGCCTCGGGAATCGAGATTTTCGAACTCCTCACGGCCGTTGGCATCAAAGAAAGCCACGCAAACTCCAGGATAAAGGAATTCCGGGTCATGGGAAGGAAGCTC
>CALFHQ010000889.1 GCA_937876385.1 uncultured Pseudomonadota bacterium | reverse complement strand
CGGGCGCTTCTCTTCCTCGATTTCCATGTACTTCCATCGGCAGGGCTGAGTGCATTCGCCTCGATTGGCGTTGCGGTCGGCCCAGTACAGAGAGAGGAAGCATCGGCCGGAGTAGGAGATGCAAACGGCGCCGTGGACAAAGGCCTCGATTTCTCCAACGGCCTGGCTGTTGAGGCGCTTCAGCCGTTCAATGGACAGCTCTCGAGCCACGATAATTCGGGCGACCCCTTGCCGGGTCCAGAAGTTGGCACTGCGAGCATTCAGCGTGTTGGCCTGTGTGCTCAAATGGATGGGAATGGTGGGAGCGTTTGCTTGAAGAAGATCGATGACTCCGGGGTCGGAGACGATGACAGCGTCTGGAAGGAGCTTTGCCAACGTCTTGAGGTCCCGCTCCATGGCGTCGAGGTCTTCATCGTAGGGGAACATGTTGAGGGCGACGTAAACCTTTCTTCCGAGGTCGTGGGCGATTATCAGCCCGCACTCGAGTTCGTCGAAGTCGAAGTTCGTGGCGAAGTTGCGCAAGGAGAACTGCTTCAACCCGACGTACACGGCGTCGGCTCCGAAGTGAAGGGCGGTAGCAAGCTTTTCCAAGCTCCCTGCCGGTGCCAGAATCTCGGGTTTCACGGCAGCACCCACAGGGCGACCTGGGACTCCATACTCATGGCACCGCCGCTGTCTTGCACCGAACAGCCGATGAAGAACTGTCCCGGGACATCGGGAACGAAGGTGAGGGTGTCATCGGCGGTTGCCAGGAGCGTCGGAGCAAGCAGGTTGCTCTCCGGGGGGACTTGTGTGACCCGCCAGCGCCAGGAGAGCCCTTCCCCTTCGGGATCTACGCTGGCGGTGCAGTCGATGAGCACCGACTCGCCTGCTTTGCCTTCGCCCACGACGTTGCCGTTGAGGGTGGCCCAGGCGAGCGGAGGGGTGTTTTCGTAACAAGTTCCCGAGGAGGACGAGCAGGCCATTGCCGTAGCGCAATCCTCGTTGTGGGTGCAGGGCAGGCCGCACTCTCCGGTGGCTGGGTCGCACTGGGTGCCTGGGGTGGTACATCCGGCCGCACACAGGTTGGGGATGCACAGTGCGTCCACGCAGACCTGGTTGTAATAGCTGCATTCCCCTTCCTCGTTGCAGGGAAGGGCATCGTCGCAAATGAGCTGCGTTGGATGGCAGAATTGGCCTTCGGGACATTGGGAGGTCTCGGTGCATTCCGGGGGGCCGCACTGTCCGTCGTTGCAGGTTTCAACGGGGTGTTCACACTGGACGGTGGAGGAGCAGGTGAGGGGTTGGCACCGGCGGGCCATCTGTTGGCATTGTTCTGTGTCTGAGCAATCGGCGTCGAAGGTGCATTCGGGAAGGGTGCACCCTCCTTGAAGGGGCTGGCAGTAGAGAGGGTAGGGGCAGTCAATGTTGGAGGTACAAGTCTCGTTGGCCCCAGGAGGAGGGGGAACGCAAGCGCTCAGGCCAGGGCGCAGCGGTTCGCACAGCAGCCCATATGGGGAGCAATCGGCCATGGATTGACAGGGCACCGTGCATCCCGCCATGGTGGACAAACGCAGGCACAGCCCGGATTGACACTGGGCATCGTCGCTGCAGGTGGCACCCAATTCGAGGGTTCCGGGCTCGGCGTCCACGGTGACGAGGTCCAATGGAGGGGGCAGGTCAAAATTGGACGTCTGATCGAAGCGGCCTTCGATGTCCTCAAAGGAATCTTCAACGGCTAGGTCCAGGGGGGCGTCCCCTCGAATTTCAATAGAAGCGTCGGGGTTTAGAGTCGTGTCGTGAGGGGTGCCGTTGGAGCCGGAGCAGCCTGGCAACGCGATCAAAAGAAACGCTAGCGGCATCAATTGGTTTTTCATGATTCCTCTCAATGGGGGAGGCTAGAAGAAAGGCAAGCAGGCGTTGATGTCGGAGGAACTCACCATATAGGTGTTTCCCAGGGTCGTCATCTGCAAGGAAGGCCACTCCACCAGGCAAACGTCCCAGTTTCGGTTGGTCTGATCCAGCTTCACGGGACCGTATTCGGCTACCAGGTTGTTGTAGGAGTAAATGCGCACGATGCAGTCGGTAGCGCCGCCGGTCCAACTATCGTAGGAGTCGTTGTAGTAGTGAAGGAGGACCTTGTATGTCCCGGGAGTCGGCTCGCTCAGGTTGATGTTCTCCGGGCCAAAGCCGTCCACGTCGTCGTAGTCCAGGAAGGGGTCGTCCAAGGTGACGTTGGGGGTCCCCCAATCGGGGCTGGGATTGCCGAAGTGGCAGTCGGTATCGCAGTCGAAGAACTCTCCGCCGGGGGCGATGAGGTGAAGATCCACGTCGCTGTTGTCGACATCCCACTCCATCTCAATGTGCAGGCCGATTTCTTCCAGCGGAGGAGGAACCCCCACGCCGTTGACGTTGAGTTTGGCCTCCGGCTGCTGGGGATCGTTGCTCTTGAAGGTGAAGTAACCGCTGTCCACCCCGGCCAGTCCGGGACTGTAGACCATTTCCCAATCGAGGGCCTGGTTGGCGCCCAGAACTGACGGGGTGGGAAACTGCGGGTTCATCTGGAACTCTGCTGTGAGGGGCATGCCGAAGAAACTGGATCGCACCACGGAGGTAATATTCAACACAGTGGAGCCAGAGCAGTTGATGATCTTGAAGGGGAGGGGCTTTGAGTCCCCTCGAACCACCTGGCCGAAGTTCAGCGACGACGGCTGGAGCTGAATGCAAGGCATCTCTGCCGTTTTCGCCTGGCTGGTGAACTGTACTTTGGCGACAGGAGTGTCGGCGTCGTTGCTTTCGATGACCAGCGTCGCCGGTCCGTGGGGGGAGCTCTCTTTAAAGATCACTGTAACAGCGGTGTTCTTGAAGGGCTCCACGTAACTGGGCAAGGGTGGCAGGGCCATGAATGAAAACTCGGGAGAGGAACCCTCTTCCCAGTATATCTTGTCGATTTTCAGGGTGGTCTGCCCCTGGTTGTAGATCAGAACCGGCATGCTCGCGGGGTTCACGACTCCGGGGATGAAGGTGAACATGTGGGCAGTGGGATCAACCAGGATATCCGGTCCGCCGGAGGGCTTGACAACATCGGGTTGAGGGGAAACATCCGGCGGAGGATTGGCGTCTGAGGTAGTATCGGCTGGTTCCTCCAGATCCTCGTCGGCGGAACCGTCCGGATTGTCCTTTACGTCACCCGTCGGCACCGAACCGTCCGACTCGGAGTCAGCGAAGCGAAACTCCTCGCACTGTCCCGCGATGCACCTTCCACCCTGGCATTGCCAGTCAGCTACGCACTCGGGATGGTTGTCTTCCTGATTGCCTTTGTCATCTGCTCCGCACCCGGCCATGCTGAAGAAAAGCGACATGGCGAGGAGGGTAAATCGAATCTGGCCCATGGGATTGTCCCCCGCATTCGTGAAACGGTCACAGTTTCAGTCCAGGTAGCATACCCTTCTAACAGGAGAAGATCGACCCATAATGTGCTTCAACGGGGGGGGCTTCAGACGTGGCTGGTTTGAAGGCCAAAATGGGGTGTGGGATGGGGGCTCCGGTTCGTTGGCTTGCTCGGGAGGGGGCACCACAAAGGCAAGAGAATTGGTAGACAAGAAACGGCGATCGCAACGGGGGATCAGCCAGAATGGGGCAATTTCGGTATGCCGTCCATGGAAAATGACGGAAGTCCGCGTCCGTCGGGCGTTTGCGGTGTTATGGTCCCCACGGCATTTCCGGACAACGCAAGGCCTTTGATGCGGTGCGCAATTTATCTTTGATTTAGGGCTTGATTGGAACGGGGAACCTTGTTCCACGGGAATGCGGTGTGGTATAGGTTCCCGCGGCATGATTGGCTGTCGGGTATCTCCGTGCCTTTTTTCACGGGGACGTGATCTTTCTTTATTTTTGAACCAGGGAGAACAGAAATGGACGATTCTCGCCGAAACTTCCTAAAGACTGTCGGGGGCGGAGCGCTGCTCCTCGCCGGTACAGACGCCATGGCGTCGCCGACTCACGGCGGTGGCCCGCCTGTGAACGACGACGCTTGGGGTTGTCTTGTGGAGACATCGTTGTGCGTGGGGTGCCGGAAGTGCGAAGCAGCTTGCAACGAGAACAACGCGTTGCCGGCCCCGGAGACTCCCTTTGAGGATCGCTCTGTGTGCGAGACTCCCCGACGCCCTGATGATAGCGCCTTCACGGTGGTGAATAAGTACCAGTCGGAAGGCTGGAACGATCCCGCACCGGTGTTCAACAAATTTCAGTGTATGCACTGCAACGACCCGGCGTGCGTCTCTGCGTGCATCGTTGGTGCTTTGACCAAGGATCCTCGTGGACCCGTCAGTTACGATGCCGACAAGTGCATCGGTTGTCGCTATTGCATGGTGGCCTGCCCGTTCCAGGTGCCGGCGTACGAGTACGACAACGCGCTGACCCCTCGAGTGATGAAGTGCACCTACTGCTTGGATCGTACGTCGAAGGGGCAGCTTCCTGCGTGCGCCAAGATTTGTCCCGAGGAAGCCATCACCTTCGGAAGGCGTTCGGATCTCCTTGAGATTGCACACATGCGTATCGAAGAAGGTCCAGAAGTCCATCGGAAGCGTGCAACCTTGTTGAATCACGTATACGGCGAGCACGAAGTTGGGGGAACCAGTTGGTTGTACCTGTCTCGAGTGCCCTTCACTGAAATTGGATTGCCGGAGTTGCCCGAGGAAGCGCCTTCCAGACTGACCGAAAAGATCCAACATGGGATCTTCAAGTTTGGTTTCCTTCCCGCCGCTCTGTTCGGTGTCCTGGGTGCCACCATGGCCCTTTTCCGTGTGAAAAAGCGCGTTGATGAGGAGGTGGACGAATGAGTCACTTTGCACCCATCAAGACTGTGAAGTATTTCACTCCGGGAACCCTCGTTGTCGTGGCCTTTGCCCTGCTGGGTTGGAGTCTCGGATTGTATCGAATGGTGGTTGGACTCCAGTCGGTGACCAACCTGGACAACCAGTACCCATGGGGTATCTGGATCGCCATTGACGTCGCTACCGGTGTGGCGCTGGCAGCCGGGGGATTCACCACTGCGGCCCTGGCCCACATCTTCCACAA
>CALFHQ010000888.1 GCA_937876385.1 uncultured Pseudomonadota bacterium | reverse complement strand
CCGTGCTCGTTTCCTACAAATGCACCAACGACTGCGTCTTCTGTGCCCCGGCAAACCTCCGCAAACACCATCAGGAAGACCCCGATGCGATCATCGCAACCCTACAAAACGCCCGACAAAAGGGGCTGGATTCGGTGGTCTTGAGTGGGGCGGGAGAGCCGGCCTTGAGCAACCATCTCGACCGCTACCTCGATGCGATCCGCTCCCTCGGATTTACGAAAGTCAGCCTCTTTACCAACGGCTCAGGTTTCTCAAAGTATTCCGTCCGGGAGTGGATGGACAAAGGGGTCACCAACGTCCTCGTGTCTCTCCACGGATTGGAAGAGACCCATGACCACTTGAGCGACCGGGGGGGAGCCTTTGCACAAGCCTGGGAAACCCTGGAGCAGTTGGCTCACAGTCCCATGGAGGTCACGGTGAACACTTGCCTGGCGCGCCGCAACCTCGACGAGCTCACCGAGCTCATCGCCCGAGTGGAGAAAACCGGGCGAACACAGCACAGCCTCACCGTCCCGGAATGGGATGGCAACGTCATCGTCAACCGGGAAGAGATGGCGACCTACTCCGAGATTCACCGTGCCCTGCAAACCATCCCCCCCACCGAGGGGCTTCGAATCCACAACCTCCCCGATTGCATCGGTCCGGCGACCCTTCCGCGGATGCACCCGGGGGCAGTGCTTCATCATGACGCTTCTGGGACACGAGACGTCGACTCCACGTCCTTACACAACCGATACCCAACGAGTTGCCGTGACGACCGATGCATCCGCCTGGGGCTGTGCTCTGGAGTGGATCGACGCTACCTCGAAATCCGAGGAGCCGGAGAATTCTCGGGGAGGGCCCTTCGATGACTTGGGACGCAAAAAGCCGGCGGTTTCAGGTGGTCTTCCTCCCCACCTCTCGATGCAATGCTCGATGCAGCTACTGCTTCTCGAAGCACGGGCAAACGCAACTCTCCCTGGCCCAGGTGTCTCTCGTCGCCGACAACGTCTTTGCGTACGCTGCCTCTCGAGGAGCCCGAGAAGTCGGCGTATTCTGGCAGGGTGGCGAAGTCATGACCCTCTCCCCGGAGTTCGTCACTGACGCCTTCAAACGTTGGGAGGAGCAAGCCGCCAGCCACAAGATGACGGCGGTCCACCACCTCCAGACCAACCTCCTGCGCTACGATTCCAACTGGCGCAAAGTCATCGAGACCTGCTTCCAGGGGAAAGTCAGTTCTTCCTTTGACTATCCCAATCTCCACCGCAGGAGCCTGGACGAAGAAGGCTACACCCGGCGATTCATGCGAAACTTCAGGCGCCTGAAGGACGATGGTTTCCGGTGCGGCATTATCGCCATCCCCAACCAGAAGACTCTGGAGCTGGGTCCCCAACGATTCCTGGAATTCTACTTCAACAAGCTCCAAACCCACGGAGTGCAGGTCAACCTCCCCTTCCCCAGCCCTTCCTGGACGGGCACCTATCAGCTTCCGGTGGACTACACCAGCCCACTTCTAAAGTTCTTGACCGAGCTTTACACCCTGTGGCGCAACTCCTATCGGGGACTCGGCTTCGACCTGGAACCGCTGGCATCCATGGAGGCTCGCCTCACCGGAGACACCAGACGCAGTCGCCTCCCATGCCTCTTCGGCAGGAATTGCGCCGACCAGTTCGTCGCAATCGGCCCCGACCTCACTGTTGCTCAGTGTGACTGTTGGGTGCTCAGCGACCCGGACTTTGCCTTTGGAAATCTGAAGGTCCAATCCCTCATCGAAATCATGAGAAGCAGCGAGGTTCGCCAGCAACTCCTGGAGCGCCCGGCGAGACTCCTCGAAGGCACCTGCGGCACTTGCGAACACTTGGGGCACTGCTTTGGCGGGTGTCCGGTCCGAAGCCGGGGGTTTTACGGGAGCCCTCTCACAGCCGACCCCTATTGCGAACTCTACAAAGGACTCTACGACAGCATCCTGACTCTTCGGCGGGGAGAGGCTTCATGAGATTGCTTCCGCTCCTCGCGATGCTCGTGTTCCTCCTTCCCCCCGCCCCTGCCACGGCCTCGGCTCCCAAGACTGGGCAAAAAGCCCCTCAGTTTGCGGCCATGGATCAACACGCAACCCCCTTCAACCTCAAGAAAAGCGCAAGCTCCCTCAAAAACGGCGGTGCCGTCGTGCTCCTCTTCTGGTCCACCACCTGCAAGAGCTGCAAGAACGGCCTCAAGGCCGCCGAGGAATTGGCTAAGGATCCGGCCATGGAGCACAACCGCTTCGTACTCGTCACCTGCGACCAGCCCGATATTCCCAAGGAGCAACGAAACAGCCAGGTCATTCGAAGCTTCCTGTCGGCCTCCATCCAAACCCTCGTCTCTTTTGGACTCTCCGGGGTCAAGATTGGGGGAAAGCTCAAAGTGTTGTGGGATGTAGACCTGCAAATCGCTCGAAAGTACGGTATCTTCGACGGAAACGAACTGAAACTTCCGCTGGTCGTGGTGGTCGACAGGGGACGGTTTGTCCGTGCCATATGGACCGAAGAGGACTCCACCTTTAAGCGGGTCTTGACCGATGCACTAAAGACGGTCAACGCCCGGGAATCAGGAGGACAATGAATCGCTGGACTGCAACCCTTCTATCCCTCGTCACCTGCTTGGTGGTCATGTTCTCGGGGACCGCTCAGGCACAAGAAGAACCCAAACGGGACCAACTGGCTGTCCTCAACTTGCGTGCCACCACCGATGGATTCAGCATCCAGTTCCTCACCGCCCTCACCGACCGAGTTCGAGTTGTCGCCGTGAAGGATCTGGGAGACAAATTCAACTACATGTCCCGAGAACGCATCCTCGAAATCGAGTCGGGATGGGCGTGCGACGCGGAAGATACCGAGAACTGCAACCTCACTGTCGGCCAACAACTCCAAGCCGACTACATCGTCACCGGAGAGGTCTCTCGAGAAGGACGAACCCACCGCTTCACCTTGCGATTGCAGCACGTCTGGACCAAGAAGACCCTGAACATGGAGACCGGCGTCGTCTACTCCATGAAAGCCCTCGAAGGGGCCGTGGAGAAGGCCGCTCGCTCCCTGGTCCGATTCCTCCTGGTTGGAACGCTGGACCTGGCTTCCATCCCAAAGAACGCAGAAGTGTTCATCGATAGATCCTCTACCGCTGACTGTCGAACCCCCTGCGAGTTCTCCGTAAAACCGGGCAAGCACGTTCTCCAGTTGACCCACGACGGGTATCCCTTGCAAGAGCGGGAAATCGAAGTGCAAGCCGGGCAACGGCTGGCATTCAACATCGAGTTTCCCCTCCCGGAAACCACTCTCACCGTCACCGCGACCTCGAAGAAGGGAGAGAGTCTCTCTGGACAAGTCTCCATCAAAGGGGGCTCCGTGGACCGAAACCTGAACCTCCCGGTGGAAATCAGACTTCCGGTGGGAAGCTACTCCGTCACCGTGATTACCGACGCCGGCGAGTTCCACGACACGGTTCGATTGGAGCCTGGACAGCCCAAACGGGTGGACGCCGTCCTCAACCCTCCCGATGTTCCCGTGGTGGTTCGGTGCAAGAAGCGCTACACCTCCGCACAACTCGAGCGCATCCGACAGGGGGGAACCTGCACCGAATTGCAAGAGGTCGTGGACGAGTCGGGAGAGTGCCGTCGTCAACTGAAACGGCAATGGAAAAGTGCCCAGAATGCGTGCGCTTCGGGGTCCACATCCATGTGTCAGCGCCAACAGGTGGCAGAGCGGGAATACGAAGCCGAGCGGGCACTCTATCGCTCCCTGGTAATGAGAATGCGCCAGAGACGATGCCCCAACTCTCCCCGTTAGGAGGTTTTTTATGCAGAAGCTAGCGCTGGCACTCACTTTCCTCGTTGTGGGGCTCTGTATTGCACTCCTCGTCTGGTGGTGGGTGATTCCCACGCCATCCCCGAATCCAGCTTTCCAGCGACTGGAACAGGGATTGCGCAAGATGAACACCCGCCTCAGCCGAATCGAACAACGGCTGGAAGAGGAGAAACTCCGCAAACAGCCCGAGAAGAGGTTCATTACCGTCGGCACCTTGCCCGGGACGGAACCGAGACAACCCGACGCCAAACCAGCATCCGACGAGGAACAAGCCCACAAACCGCCGGCAACAGAAGACACCGACAAGCGGTTGGAGCGCCTCGAAGGAGAACTCAAGGCCATCAAAGGGGAGGTTGCTCCCACGGCCCTGGCAGTGGACCGCCTGCAACAGGAGAAGGCTGAAGAGGCCATGAGACACAACCTGAATCAGGCCAACCGAGACTCCTTTGTGGAGAGGATGGAAAAGGAACAGGCCGACAACCCGGAAGCCTTTGAAGAAGCCGACACTCTCTACTCCGACGGAATGAAAGACCTTCGAGAGAATCAGGATCCATCGGCTCTGGAGGAGCTCGTCAAGCGCCAGCCACAGACCAATCGTGGAGCCTGCGGTGCCATACAACTGGGACAGCACTACTTGCGAAACGGTCAGTTCGAAGACGCCAAACGGGCTCTTGATGTGGCCCTCGAATACGGCGGAGGAGCCTACTTCAAAGATGGCATCGAGGTAGCCCCGCAAGCCCTCTTCTACCAGGGAATCGTGGCGGCCAAAGCGGGCCGGAATCATGACGCAGAAGAGTTCTGGACCATGGCGCAGGCGCGGTATCCGCACGCCTCCACCCACGAAGGAGGGGCACTCGGTCAAGTCATCCAGGACGAACTTCTTCACCTCCAACGGGAAGAGAGGGACCTTCCATGAGGACCTTTGCTACAACGCTCCAGGTGATTCTGATTGCGGGGGTTCTAGCCTTCGGATGTGGCCCCAAGGCTTCCCAGGTGCAAACCACACCGGACAACTACCTCAGGCCCCACACCATCCAATTCGAACTGGAGCAGACACGAACCACCGAGCCCATCCGGCAAACCGCCGAGGAATTGCGAGGAGACAACGACCTCGCAACCGTGGCCAACTTTCGTAGATGGGTGAGACAGAACACCATCCGAGGAGGCCGACGCTTCTTCCTTCAGCGAAATGCGGACCTGCTCTTCCAGGATCGAAACCTCTCCGGCTGCATCGACATCGCCACCCTCTTTGCCGCATTCACCCGATCCGTAGGAATCCCCACCGTCTTCGTTCACGGCGTGGACTCTGTCTGGGCTCAACGGATGCGCTTCCAAGACAGCGGAAAAATCGAAGAATACAAGGGGCACACGTTCCTGGAGTTGTACCTGGACGACGCCTGGTACCTCGTCGACCCCACCGAAGGAGTCCTCTACCAAGCCTATGATTCCAACAATCCCAATCTCCCCCGCAATTTCGTCGTGCAGTACAAGGGCAACGACATGTGGGGGTTTGGAGTCAAGAGCCGAAAGGACCTCTACAAGGCCATGACACGGTTCGTGAAGGGATGGGAGAAGCGGCAATACTCAAGTCCCCATTACCCCTCTGTAAACCTCGACGATTCCAGTGCGATGGAGTGCTACGTCGCCCTGAAGCACGCCGCTGAAGGAGCTTCGGTGGCCTTTCCACAGCGCTGCAAAGATGCCGGACTCTCCCTGAAACTGGACGGCCTGCTGCCGGTCTCCCCGGGATTCTACGAGATCATAGCCCACCACGGCGAAGTCCAGGAGAGCCTGGGTAGATTCGATATCAAGGACGGAAACACCGTGGACCTCCAGGGGCAACCCATCGCCCACTTTCCACTTCCCACACCGTTGGGAGACTGCTCAGCCCTCTCGGTGGTGGTCCACCTGGAGGAAAAGGGACCCTCGCACACCCTCCTCGCCGGAACCTTCCACCTGGGCGCTTCCTCCCTCCTTCTCAGCCATCACCGGGCCGTCGGGCAACCCCTCAATAGCGTCAAAGGCACCCTGCGACTTCGGATAGGGAAAGGAAAAACGGGACTGTGGTGGACCAACGAAGACCCCGACAAACTCAACGCCGTGTGCTCTGCCGAGGTGCCGTCTCTTCCCGACGGCTGGCGCTACGAAACCTGGATTCTCGCAGAAAAAAACGGGATGCCGGTTCAAGAATCTCTCGGGCGCTTTCAACGCTCCACTGGAGGAGACGACTCCCCACAAAAGTCCAGTCGCCGCATCCAGTGCCCCGGCCAATGGTTTCCCACCCCCGACTCTCCCATTCCCACAGCAAAGGGCAAAACGACCTCCGAAGAAACGGTCCTTCTGACCCTGGAACCCAACCCGGATTCCTCGCCGGATCCCTTCTTCCTGACTCTGCTGGAAGGAAAGATAAAGGTTGGTTCGAAGGACGGCGCCAAAATTGAGATGCGTCCCACCACGGCCACGTTGCCCAAAGCCCAAATCAACATCGTGTGGTAACTACATGAGTAGCGGAACCAGCGGGCCCAAAGCGCTCCTCAACTGGGGTAACAGATGTTCTTTAGTCAGGGAATTCGCAGACTTGGAAGCGGCCTCGTCCTGGGAATAGGGGGACCGAGCCATCTTTCCTCGCAGCTTGAATGTGGTTAGAACCGTGTCCCTTCCACACAGCCCCACTGACACATCCATCTCAACTTGACACTTCACCCCCGCACCAGCCGAAAGAGAGCAGTTGCGCCCAACGTCAAGGACCACCTCCATGATGTTCTCTTCTCCGCACTCCCCCACCGTGGGCTGGAGTCCCAGGGCTGTTAAGGCAGCATCCAGGCGAGAGATAACCGTCTCCTTCACCGACGAAACATCCGGAGTTCCACGAAAAACGATGGCCGGTCGAAGGGCGTTGCGAAGCTCTCGTCCTGAAGCTTCCGCTTCCACAACCCGAGTTCGCGCATCCTTCATCGTTTTCGGTTCTTGACGCATGATGGCGAAGTACTCCACCGCATCCCCGTCCATGCGAGCCACCACATCGTTCAACTCCCGAATGAGCCCGTTGTAGCGCTTCCCATCACGATGCATCGCTGCCTCTGTAATGGAACGGTGCAACTCCTCCACTCTCAACCGGTTCTGCTCAAAGCGGCCCTCGTACCGGCGAGCCGTCTCCACCTTATCCAAATAGACCCATGCAACAAACCCCGCACCATAGCGAAAGGAGTCCTCCTTTCGATCCTTGATGTCGGCGCTGTAACGGAAATTGCTGGTCACCGAGATCCGCTCGTCGAAGGTCTCGACGTAGTGCTCGGCTCCGTTGGACGCGTAGAACTGACGAACCTGCTCCACCCTGGATTGAACAACCTGCCGAATCTGGCCGGCTACTTTGCCCTTGCCGTTCAACACCGCAGCGTCGTACGTCTCCCCCTCACCAAAAGCGCCCAGATAGCGCCCGGCTGGAAAACGAGAACGAATTCGCTTCTCCTTTTGAACTCGCAAAGACCAGTCGGCATCCGCCGGAGAGACGTCTTTTGGCCCTGTTTGAGGGGCCGGTCCGCAAGCAAACGACAACCACACCGTGGCAACCACACAACACACTGCTGCTCGCTTCATGAGTTCCCTCTTCAATCTTCGCAAGGCTCCCGATTCAGAACATATTGAATGGCTTCGTAAACAGTCTTTGCCACCAGAGCATAGCCATCATTGGTGAGATGGATCAAGTCGTCCCTCGCCAGAAGGGGGTCCAATTCACAGGCCCACTTCCAGACAGATCCGCTTCCACCCATGTTCTCAAACGTGTCGAAGTACAGACATTCGTGCTTGAGCGCCACCTTGCGTTGAACTCGAACCACCGTCTTCAACGCTTCGGGAGTCTCGAAGGCACACGTCTCTTTATACTCCTCCCACCCTTCCTCACTCTTTACACCAGGGACCGGATAGGTTTTGCGCCCGTGTCGCATGGATGCCAGGTCGTCCGGGCGGCAGGTGCGAGCCTCTCGACCCCGGCGCAACAACTTTCGACAACGCCCCGAGCGCTTCCCCAAACAGCGACGCTCCGACTTTGACAGAAAGCACGACTTGCTTCGCCGCATCATGTCGGGGGGACCGACCACCACACACCCCGCATCCGGTGCTGAAGCCCGAAGCCTGGAGAGGAGACCGTCAAAAGAGCGGGTGTAGCTCGCCTCATCCAACTCCTTGGCAACTCCTGTGTTGGTCCCATACCACACCACAAGAAGGTCGGGAGGAAACAACTGGAGGTATTGGTCAAAGGTCTCATCCCCTCGTCGGTGCGGATGGTAGGCTCTGGTACCGCCGACACCCATGGAGTTCCATTCCATGGCACTGCCCGGATATCGAACGACGAACCCGAAAAACCGGAAAGGGGCCGGCGTCCCGTTCTCAACTCCGGGGACATGCAAGGTCAACGATTTCGACCCCGGCGGAAGGGTCACGGTCTCCACTCGAAGGGGAACGCCATCTCCGTCCCCCGGTTCCCCATCCACAAACGCCAGGCGGTCTTCGCCACTCACCAGCTCGAAGGGAGCGTGGTTGGGATAACCGGCATACAGCGCGTCCACCTCAATCCCCTCTTCCGGTGCTGCCTTGTCGGTGATTTCGAGAGTCATGGTGGCACCGGGTTCTCTGGGAATGAAGGCCAGCCCCATGGGACCGAAAGGCCCCGTATCCTGCTTCCAGAGCCAGTTCTGCCGTTCCCACCCCTCCCCTCGCTCGACCTTGGCCGACCAGAAATAGGGATGCCCCGGCGTCACAAATCCAGGAGAGACGGGGAAGTCGGACGACCACAATCGACTCAGCGTGCGGGCGAAAATGCCTCCCAAAGAGTGCGAATCACCGTAGTGGGCGACCCTCAAAGGATGCTCTGCGGTGGGGCTCCTCACCCGGCGAACCTGCTGGACGGCTTGCGATGTACCCAAGAGCTTCAACCCCAATACAGGCCGCTCGAGTGGCACCGGCATCTTCCATCGACACACCATCGCCAGTGCGCCGGACTGAAGCTTCTTTTGCTCGACTTCAGGCGTTTTGGTGCCGGAAGGGCGAACCGCTGGACCTGCCGAGGGACACCCCGACAACACCAACGCACAGGAAACCAAAAGGGTAAGTAGGGTGCTTCTCATGCTCTTGTTCTATCGATTCCAGACGACACAATCAAGGGGGATACGGTCTCATTCAGAAGCGCACTCCCACCGAGAACCACGATACTCGAAGATCGCCACCGCCAAGCACAGCCCCATAAGTTCCAAACAGAGCGGAGGGTTTGCCTCCCCTTTCCAAAGCGAGGGAGACACCGAGATT
>CALFHQ010000887.1 GCA_937876385.1 uncultured Pseudomonadota bacterium | reverse complement strand
GAACCTGGGCCCAGGTGGCCCCCCCTTCCTGCTCGGTGTCTTGTTTGAGCTCTTCGATGCGCTTCTCGTCTTGCTCGATGGCATCCCGGAAGTCTTTGATGGTGTCTGCCACCTTCTCGATTTCCTCTTCCTTGGACTGCTTGTGACGGCGCAGATTCTCAAGCTCTTTCTGGCGAATCAAGTACTCTTTCGTCTTGGTAACGCCTGTTAGAGTGGATTTTATATCCGCCATACGTTTGTTGTACTCTTCAATGGTTTTCTGCTGGTCATTGTACCAGGTCACGACGTCGGCCAATTTAGCCTTCTTGTCTCGAACCGAAGCCTCCATACGGGCGACCAGGTCCTTCAGCTCGTTGAGGGTGTCAGCAAGTTCGTCTTTTTTGGTGACGTACTTGTACACTTCGTTGTCGATTTCTTGCAATTGCAGGAGTGCATTGATGACTTCTTTCACTCATTCACCTCTCTTAGACCAGCTTTAAACGAAAAAAGGCGCCGCGAAGGGACGGCGCCTTTTTTGTATCTCTGAGTAGTCAATCGGACCATAATTACCTTGTGGTGGCAAGGTCATCGATCCTCCAATACGGTTTCAATACGACCACCGTGGTGGGCCCACCAGGGTTCGAACCTGGGACCTACCGGTTATGAGCCGGTGGCTCTTCCAACTGAGCTATAGGCCCAATGAGGCGCTATAATACGGAGTTCGAAGCAATATGCAAGAGGAAATTTGCTGTGTCAGGAATTTCCCTGCTTTTCGTCCTGGGCCTTGCGGTCCAACAGAGCTGCCTTGCGGGTGGAGGCTTCCACCGCGGAGATAATGGCGCTGGGCATTCCCCGCTCCTCGAGCATGGCCAGGCCGTCGATGGTGCAGCCGCCCGGGGTTGTGACGTCATCCTTTAGAGCGGCTGGGTGTCTGCCGGTTTCGAGTACCAGTTTGGCAGCACCGAGGAGGACTCCTGCGGCCATGGTTCGGGAGACGTCTCGAGGGAGGCCCATCTTGATTCCCCCGGAAGCCAGGCTCTCGATGACCTTGAAGGCGAAGGCGGGTCCGCATCCGGCGAGGCCGGTGCATGCATTGAGGTGGGATTCGTCCAGGATGTGTGTGGTGCCAACGGCACCAAACAGGGCAGAAGCGAAGTCCAGATCGTCTTGGGTGACACGAGGCCCTGCCGTGATGGAGGTCACGGAGGCTCCCACGATGGCTGCGATGTTGGGCATGGTTCGGATGACCCGGACGTTGTTGCCGGCCGCTTCCTGGAGTTCTGAGACTCGGATTCCTGTAACAACGGAGATGAGAAGTTGTCCTTTTGTGAGGAAGCTTTGGCAGCCTCGGATGACGTCCAGAGCTTGGTTTGGGTGCACGGCGAGGAGGAGCGCCTCTGCGTTCTGGACGGCGTGGCAGTTGTCGGTTGAGGTGTCCACCTTGAGGTCAGTGACCTTGTCGAGGGTGCGTTGGTGTCTGGCTGTCACGATGATGTCGGAGGGGGCAAGGAGCTTTTGTTGCAGCACTCCAGAGAGCACAGCGTGGCCGATCATTCCGGCTCCACCGATTGCGGCCAGTCGATATTGCTTTTTCATGAGGACTCCTATCCTTGTTCCAGTTGGTTTCGAATTGTGAGGGGAGGTCTGTGGTTGCCCTGCCCTACCCTACTATGTAGTCGCTGTCCCGCAGGTTCTCCTGCATCCAAAGCATAAGAACGATTATGGACCAGAGGGGTTTGCGGTTGTCCTGCATCCCGGCCATGTGGTTGTCCCAGAGTTGGGCCACGCCGCTGGGTTGGAAGACGCCGAAGCGATTGAGGCTGTCTGGAGAGAGGAGCTCCTCCACCCAGGGCCGCATTTCGGCTTTGAGCCATTCGGCGATGGGAATGCCGAAGCCCTTCTTCTTGCGCTTGAGGATTTCCTTTGGGAGGGACCCCTTGAAGGTCTCCTTGAGGATATGCTTCATGGTGAACCCTTTGAGCTTGTAACGGGTCGGCAGGGCAGTGAGGAAGTCCACCACCTGTGGGTCGAGGAGGGGAGCTCTGACTTCCAGAGAGTGCATCATGGAGGCTCGGTCCACCTTGGTGAGGATGTCGTCCCCCATGTAGAGCTTGGCGTAGAGGTAGGAGAGGAGGTCGAAGTCGTCTCGTGGTGTGCATCGTGCCACATGGTTGGCCACGTCATCGAAGATGGCGCTGGTGCCTTCCGGGGCAAAGTCTGGTTGAAGGAGAGAGCCTTGTGCGGTGGGAGGAACGGAGCCTATCCAGACGAAGTGGCGGTCGAAGCGGTTGTAGTCCATTCCGGTGACGAACTGCTTGGCTTGGTAGTCCAGGCTGATGTTGGAGGTGGACACGGGGAGGGAATGGACGATACGGGCGATAAAGGCTCGAAGGAAGGGGGGAAACTTCTCGTACCACGCCGCGATTTTGTGTGCACGGAAGGTGGGATAGCCCAGGCACAGTTCGTCTCCGCCGTCTCCACCGAGGGCCACGGTGACGTGTTCTCGGGTGAACCGGGAGAGAAAGTAGGTTGGGATGAGGGAGTTGTCGGCCATGGGTTCGTCGAGCTTTGCCAGGATCCCCGGGAGGAGGTCCATCATGGTGTGGGCCTCGAGGATTTGGCTTTGGTGTTGGGTTCCGAAGTGAGTGGCCACCTGTTTGGCGTAGTTCGATTCGTCAAAGGAGGAGGAGGTGAACCCCACGGAGAAGGTTTTGACGTTGGATGGCCCGGCGATTTTGCACATCAGGGCGGTGATGGCGGAGGAGTCGATTCCTCCCGATAGGAAGACTCCGAGGGGAACGTCGGAGATCATCCGGCGCTCCACCGAGTCCTTCAGGAGGGTATAGAACTGGCCTTTGGCTTCCTCGAAGGAGGGAACCTTCTGGTGAAGTCCTGGGAATGTGATGTCCCAGTACCGTCCGTGTTTGACCTCGCCATTCTTGTAGAGGAGCCAGGTTCCCGGCTCGAGTTTGCGGACTCCCTGGACGATGCTGTGAGGAGCGGGCACCGAATCGAAGAGGAGGTACTTGCTCACCGAAGTGGGGTCGAGGCGTCGTTCCACGGCGGGATGGAGGAGGAGGGTCTTGAGCTCTGAGGCGAAGACGAAGGCTTTGGGATTGGCGGACCAATAGAGGGGCTTTTGCCCCATGCGGTCTCTGGCGAGGAAAAGAGAGCGTGTCTTTTTGTCCCAGATGGCGATGGCGAACATTCCATTGAGGGCGTTGGGGAGGTCGGTGCCGATCTCTTCCCAGAGGTGTGCGATGACTTCTGTGTCGGATTGGGTCTTGAATTGGTGCCCTTTGCCCAGGAGCTTCTCCCGCAGCTCCCGAAAGTTGTAGATTTCCCCGTTGAAGACCACCACCACCGAGCCATCTTCGTTGGTCATCGGTTGTGCGCCGCCGGCAAGGTCGATAATTTTCAGGCGACGGTGCCCCAGGAAGAGGGGCATTTCCTCATAGAACCCTTCGTCGTCCGGCCCGCGATGGGAGAGGCTCTGGGTCATGCATGAGAGCACTAAGCGGGGGTCGTAGTCGATGGCTCGTTCAAGATTGAATCCGCAGATACCACACACCTAGCTGTCCTCCATGTTGAAGCGACTCTTGACAATGAAGGGGGATTTGTCTTGGGACTCGTAGTAGATTCTGACGTTCAGCTCGGCGACGAGTCCGATGAGGAGCACCTGGATACCCGCCAGTCCCAGGAAGATGGTGAGGTACAAGAAGGGATCGGTGTACAGCGGGCGTTCTGCCCAGAACATGATCTTCTTTGCTGCGGTGGCGACGAACGCCAGGAAGGAGAGAAAGAGGAAGCCCAGCCCCCACTTGCCGAAGAGGTAGAGGGGTTTGGTGGAGTAGCCCAGGAGGAAGCGCACTGTCATGAGGTCGAGGATGACCCGGAAGGTGCGTGACAGGTTGTATTTTGTTTGCCCAAAGCGACGGGGGTGGTGGTTCACCGGGACTTCTTTGATTCTCCCGCCGGCCCACACCGCGTAGGCTGGAATGAAGCGGTGCATTTCGCCATACAGGCGCACCGGCTTGAGGACTTCTTGTCGATAGGCAGTGAGGGTGCATCCGTAGTCGTGGAGCTTCACCTCGGTGACTCGGGAGATGAGGGCGTTTGCGATGCGGGATGGGAGGGTGCGTGTGATGAACGTGTCTTTGCGCTTCTTCCTCCATCCTTTAACCACGTCAAAGCCGTTGTCCAACTCGGCCACGAGCATTCCGATGTCTGCCGGGTCGTTCTGGAGGTCGGCGTCCATGGGAACCACGACTTCCCCACGGGCTGCTTGAAACCCGGCGTCCATCGCTGCGGTCTGGCCGAAATTTCTCCGAAAGAGGATGACCTTGACTCGGAAGTCATGGGACGCCCATTCCTCCAACAATTCGGGGGAGCGGTCCGTGCTGCCGTCGTCGCAGAGGATCACCTCGAAGGGGACCGCCAGCGCTTCCAATTCGGGGATGAGGGCCTTCTTCAGGTTTGGAAGACTTTCTTCTTCGTTGTACACCGGAATGACGACGCTGATACGGGGTTTTTCCGACATCTCCTCTCCTTGGCTCAGATCTGGGAAGAACCTACCTCCACAGGGGCTGATTGTCAATTGATCCTGGGCGGGTAAGGGGTGTATCCTGGCAGAGAATTTGTACCGTGGAACCAGGAAGATTGGAGGGAAGGATGCAGGGGTTGCGGCGATTTGCAGTGATTTTTTCTGGGTTGTTGATGGTGGTTGCATGCGGCGGAGGTGGGGAAGACGAAAACGACGCATCCCAGACGTGCACCAGTGGCATTGTAGAAGGGTGTGTTCTGGAATCGGGGGATCCAGGGGAGAGGCGATGCCTCGGCGGTGAGTGGACAAATTGCCAAAGCGGCTCCTGCGAGGCCGGAGAGACCCGGCAATGCGAAACGGCATGTGGAACCTCCGGGATGGAGACGTGCCAGGACGGTGGAGAGTGGGGGAACATCTGCGTGGCACCCGAGCAGTGCAACGGTGTAGACGACGATTGCGACGGAGATACCGACGAAGGGATCACTCAGCCCTGCTACTGCGGAACGGCGGTGGGGGTGGAGGTTTGTTCGCTGGGACA
>CALFHQ010000886.1 GCA_937876385.1 uncultured Pseudomonadota bacterium | reverse complement strand
CGTCCCGCCACCACGCAAGGTGGGGGATTTGATACTACCCCGGCGAGCTCGCCCCGTACCCTTCTGCCGAAAAAGCTTTCGGGTAGAGCCGGAGATATCTCCGCGTGTCTTGGTGCTGGCGGTTCCCGAACGCATTCGGGCACGTTGCCATTTCACCACTTCCCAGAAAAGGTGTTCACGGACTGGAGCGCCAAATACTGACTCGGACAGCTCCACATCCCCGACCTTTTCTCTCTGCATATTGAAGACGTCTACCTTAGCCATCTGCTTCTCCCTCAGGATTTGATCTCTACATCCACACCGGCGGAGAGATCCAACTTCATCAGCGCATCCAGCGTCTGCTGCGTCGGCTCGAGAATATCCAGCAACCGCTTGTGGGTGCGAATCTCGAACTGCTCACGGGACTTTTTGTCCACGTGCGGCGAACGCAGAACCGTAAACCGGTTAATGCGGGTCGGAAGGGGAACGGGACCTGCCAGTTTGGCACCGGTCTTCCGAACGATGTCCACGATCTCCGCCACAGACTGGTCCAGCACTTTATAGTCGTAGGCCTTGAGTCTGATCCGAATCTTGTCCATGCCACAACTCCTGTCACAAAATCTCGCCGGGGCACTAAGGAACTTGTCCTTGTCGTCAAATTTGACGACTTCCACCCCAAAACTTGATGTCAATGACTGCATCCCCACAATTAGGGGAAGCATCCACTACCAGCGGTAGTGCGCAAACGCCTTGTTGGCTTCCGCCATACGGTGCGTATCTTCCCGCTTCTTTACTGTCGCGCCGCGACCGGCAGACGCATCCACCAGCTCGTTGGCCAGCTTCTCCATCATGCTTTTCTCGCCGCGGGAACGGGACGTATTAATCAGCCAGCGCATCGCCAGTGCGAGGGCTCGCTCGGAGCGAACCTCGATGGGAACCTGATAGGTTGCACCACCCACTCGGCGACTCTTTACTTCCAGGTGCGGACGTGCATTGGTCAGCGCCTGCTTGAAAATATCCAGCGGATTCTGCTTCGTCATGGATTCAATGCGATCCATCGCCTGGTACATGATCCGCTCGGCAACACTTCGCTTGCCATGTTTCATCAGCTTGCTGATGAACTTCGCCAGAACCACTTCCCCGTACTTTGGATCCGGGTCGATTCGGCGAGGTTCTACCTTCTTCCTTCTAGGCATTGGGTCCTCTCCTCAAGCACCAGGGCTTATTTGCCTCTTTCCGTTCCGTACTTCGATCGGCTCTTCTTCCGATTGGCAACACCGGAAGCATCAAGCTGACCACGAACGATGTGATAACGAACACCAGGGAGGTCCTTTACACGACCACCACGAATCAGCACGAGGCTGTGCTCCTGGAGGTTGTGGCCTTCGCCCGGAATGTACGCCGTCACTTCGATCCCGTTCGTCAGACGAACACGGGCAACCTTCCGCAGCGCCGAGTTCGGCTTCTTCGGTGTGGTCGTATACACTCGAGTGCACACACCCCGCTTCTGCGGACAGGACTGAAGGGCCGGTGCCTTCGTCTTCTTCAAAATCTTCTTTCGTCCTTTTCGGACTAACTGATTGATCGTGGGCATGGAACGCCTCGTTCTCCAATCGTCAACAATTCATTGCCTAGTTGGCAAGGGCCGGAGTATAGCGATTGCCGATGGCATGTCAAGACAAAATTTAGGGGGAAGACCAATTAGTCGGCAGCGACATCTTCCACGAGCCGCATCCTCAACTGCCGGTATATGGGATACCCCGTTCCAGCAGGAATCAGGCGGCCCATCAGGATGTTCTCCTTCAAGCCCCGCAGCCAGTCGACCTTCCCTTCCACGGCTGCTTCAGCCAACACCTTGGTGGTTTCCTGGAAGGAGGACGCAGACAGGAAGCTCTCGGTAGAAAGCGATCCTTTTGTGATCCCCAACAAAATGGGTTCGCCCGTCGCCGGACGCTTCCCATCGCGGATCACTTTCTCATTCTCTTCTTCAAAGGTCCACTTCTCAACTTGTTCTTCCGTGAGGAACTTCGTGTCCCCCGGGTTGGTGATCCGAATCCAACGCAGCATCTGCCGCACAATCACTTCGCAGTGCTTGTCATGGATTCGCACACCCTGGAGCCGGTAGACCTGCTGGACTTCGTCCACGAGGTACTTAGACAGCTCCTTCTCTCCCAAAACTCGAAGGATATCGTGGGGATCGGAGGCTCCGTCCATGAGCGCTTCACCGGCTCTGACGTAGTCCCCTTCGTGCACCACAACATACTTGCCCTTGGGAATGTTGTATTCCTTCTTCTGTCCGATCTCGGGAGTGATGATGATCTTCCGCTTCCCTTTGAGTCCTTTGGCAAAGGTCACAACGCCGTCGATCTCGGAGATCTCAGATCGTTCTTTGGGGCGGCGAGCTTCAAACAGCTCCTCGACTCGAGGCAGACCACCGGTAATGTCCTTGGCTTTGGTGGTCTCTCGTGGAATCTTCGCCAGTTCATCACCGGCTTGCACGAGCTGACCTTCGGTTACCACGATGTTGGCTCCCACAGGAAGCTGGTATCGGGCAGCCAAGTTGGTTCCCGGAATTTTCATGGTCTGTCGGGTGCCGGCGGCCTTGATGGAGACACGAGGTCTGGCCTCTGGATCCTTGGCATCGATAATGACCTTTCGAGTCATACCGGTTACCTCATCCAACTGCTCCAACATGGTCTGGCCTTCTACAACGTCCCCGAACTTCACTTCACCGGTGACTTCTGCGAGGAATGGGATGGACCAGGGATCCCAGCGGGCCAAAACGGTTCCGCCTTCCACCTCTTGTCCTTCTTTGACCTCCAGTCTTGCACCGTAGATGATTCCGTACCGTTCACGTTCTCGGCCGTTCTTGTCGAACAACTGGATGATTCCGTTTCGGTTCATCACCACGAGGCTTCCGTCAGTTCGTTCCAGCGTTCGGATATTCTCGTACTTTACGGTACCGCCGTTTCTGGTCTCCAACTGGCTTGTTTCCGCCTGCCCAGAAGCCGCACCACCAATGTGGAAGGTACGCATCGTGAGCTGGGTTCCCGGCTCCCCAATGGACTGGGCAGCGATGACACCGACGGTTTCTCCGACGTTGACAAGCTGTCCACGGGCGAGATCTCGACCGTAGCAGAGCTGGCAGAGGCCGCCCTTGATTCGGCAGGTAAGCACCGATCGGATTTTCACCTTCTCGATGCCCGATGCTTCGATGAGCTTGACATTGTCTTCTTCGATCTCTTCGTTGGCTTCGACCAGGACATCGCCGCTATATTCGTCGACGATATCTTCCAAAGCCACTCGACCGAGGATTCGTTCGCTCAGAGGCTGAACGATCTCCCCACCTTCCACCAGCGCCTTGGCTTCGATTCCCTCGAGGGTTCCGCAGTCAAGTTCTCGAATCGTCACATCCTGTGCGACGTCCACGAGACGACGGGTGAGATACCCGGAACCGGCGGTCTTCAAGGCGGTATCAGCCAAACCTTTTCGAGCACCGTGGGTGGAGGTGAAGTACTGCAACACCGTCAATCCTTCACGGAAGTTGGCGGTAATGGGTGTTTCGATAATTTCACCGGACGGCTTGGCCATGAGGCCTCGAATACCGGCGAGCTGTCGCATCTGGGTCTGACTTCCTCGGGCTCCCGAGTCGGCCATGATGTAGATGCTGTTGAAGCTTTGGACTCGCTTGGTCTTACCGGTCTCTTCGTTGACGAACTCGGTTTCGGCGATGTCCTTCATCATGGCGTCGGCCACGTCGTCGGTGGTCTGGGCCCAGATATCGACGATTTTGTTGTAGCGTTCCCCATCAGTGATGAGTCCTTCGCTGTATTGATCGTGGACTTCATCCACACGAGTCTGAGCGGCAGCAACGAAGGTGTGCTTCTCTTCGGGAATGGCCATATCGTCGATACAAACGGAGATCCCCGCCTTCGTCGAATAGGCGTACCCGAGGTTTCGAAG
>CALFHQ010000885.1 GCA_937876385.1 uncultured Pseudomonadota bacterium | reverse complement strand
TCAACGAACCAGGGAGGTGCTCGCCATGTAGCCCCCCTCAACGGGAACCGCACCCCGCAACCGGCTTTCGCCAGTGTTTGGGGGTCAAGGAGTGGTTGAAGCTGGGGACTTCGGGGCGGGGGTCTTCTTGGGGAAGAACGCCTTCCGGAGCTGGTCTGCGGAGACGGCCAGGTAGACATTGGGGCGGTCTGCGTACACGCGCAAATTCAAGGCAACCAACCGCCCCTGTGAGTCGAACAGAGGATAGCTGAGTGGCAACCCCGTTGTGCTGAGCAGAAACTCGTTGACGGGGGTTTCGGCAAAGCTCTCAACAAATCCCCAGAAGATGTTGGGTTGCTCTTCGGGGTTGTCTACCGAAAAGACCAACGCCTTTTCCCGAATCATTTCGGGGGGAGCCAGAGATACCAGGGGACAGCTCCAATCCTCCTCATCTACCCGCAAAAAGATCACGGCCAGCCCCTTGGAGTGGCTGTCCATCTCTGCTTTAACCCACTTTCCGCCGTGGGCTCGCACCCTCAAAGAAGAGGCATCTTCCACAAGAAACTGGCTCACCAGTATCCTCTTCTTTCCCCCCGGAAGTTGGAGACAGACCCCCTGTCCGAATCGTTTGGGCACGTAGTCTGGGTTCATTCCAGGGAGCGGTTTGGGAGCGACCTCCACCGACACGATGAGGTTCCCGATTTTCCCTTTGAGTTCCTCCATCTGGTGGTAATCAAGGAGCGGAGAGGGTGCTGCCCAGAGGGTAAGAAGGAGGGATGAAAGGAACCACGACATGGGGCCTCCTCCGGGGGGTCACAGGGTCATCATTCTCTGGAGGGCAAGCCGCGCGTCTCGGGCCACAGCTTCGTCCACCGTCACTTCCAACCTCTCATCGAAGGTTTCAAGGAGCGACGCCAGCTTCTTCAAGTCCGTCTTGTACATGTTGGGGCATACCGAAGGGGACAATGGAACGATGTTCCTGTCTGGAAAGGACTGCGCCAGGCGTCGCACGAGGTTGATTTCGGTCCCGATGACGATGGTGTCTCCCGGCGGAGTCTCCTGCACGAGGTTGACGATGAAGGCTGTGGAGCCGTTGGCGTCGGCAGCATCAACGACGGCGGGTAAGCACTCGGGGTGGACGACGATGGTCGCTTTGGGGTGTTGTTCTCTGGCTCTCTTGATGTCTTCGAGCCCAAACAGGGTATGGACGTGGCAGTATCCCCGCCAGACAACGACCTCTGCCTTCGCCAGCTCGGCATCCGTGACTCCCCCTTCCGGTGCATGGGGATCCCACAGCGCTATGTGCTGTTTCCCTTTCACGATGGCCGTATTGGTTCCCAGCATTTCGTCAGGAAGAAAGAGGATGAGATCACCTCGTTCCATGGCCCAATCGAAGGCCTTTCCTGCGTTGGAGGAGGTGCAGACGATGCCCCCCCGTGCCCCCACGAAGGCCTTCACGTCGGCCGTGGAGTTCACGTAGGTGATGGGAACCACGTTTCGCCCGGGATTGGCCTGCGTAATTCGAGTCCAGGCCAGTTCGGCGTCTTCCCCATCGGCCATGTCCGCCATTGGGCATCCCGCTTGAATGTCGGGCATGAAGACTCGTTGGTCGGGTTTTGCCAGGATGCGAGCGGACTCGCCCATGAAATACACACCGCAGAAGACGATTCGTTCAGCGTCGCTTGCCGCTGCATCACGGGCCAGTTTGAAGGAGTCGCCAACGTGGTCGGCAAAGGCGACGATCTCTCGTCTTTGGTAGTGATGCCCGAGGATCGTCAAGCGGTCTCCCCATTTGGACTTCGCCGCTGCGATTCGAGCTTTGAGTTCTTCATGCATGGAAACTCCTAAGGGTGGGAGCCTCAAAGGCCGCGGCTCAAGGAGACTCCACCACCGGAATATCAAGAACGCGAGGGAGGCCGCCTCGAAGGAAGCTCAGCTTCAGCGACTTCCGGCCCCACAGGTTTCTCCAAACCGCCATGGCGTGTTCGGGGCGCTCGATGGGCAGGTCGTTGACGGACAGAAGAACGTCCCCCTTTCGAAGGGGACCTGCCTTGAGTTCGGACTTGTAGATTTCTGCCACTTCGTATCCGATGAATCGTCCCCCTTTGTAGTAGGGACGGACGTGGTACCAGCGCATCACATGCTGGATGCCCTCTTTGGCCACGGCTTCGTAATCGGCGCGCTGGATTTTCCATTCTCCGTCGGCGACGGGGCCGTCGTCGTCGATGATGGTGGGCGCTATGGGCTCTCGGGTGTCAGCAGAGCTGCACCCCCACGCCCCTGCACACAAAGAGACCAACAGGGCTATCGTTGCGGTGCGATTTCTCATTGAGTCACATAAGAGCAAAAGGGCCACGGACCCAGGTCTTTTACGCAAGTGTAATCGCCTCGGCAGTCCCCATCTGAGTCACAACGAGCCATGCAGTAGCTGGACTCGTTCTCGAAGGTGACGCAGACGGACCCGTCGGGGCAGTCCCCTTCTCGACAATCCTGAATCGTGCACAAGCCACCAGGCATTGTGAGGTCACAATAGGAGGACGTCGGGCAGTCCTGATTGTTGCCACAGCTATCTCCGATGGCGGATCCGCAGGCGGTGAGCAGCCAGAGGCTCGCCACAAGAACCAGCCCGCTTAACCACCGTCTGTCCACACGCATTCGATTGTACTTCATTTCCTTTGATACTCCACCGCCCGACGGGGGCGTTTGTCGTTACCACATTGTGCAATAGAAACCGGCGGTTGCCAAGTTCACGACGACCACCGGCTGAACAACCAGCCAAACCGGCACTACACGTTGACGAGGTCGATGTCAACCACTCGAGCCCCGTGGCCGTCCACATAGTGAACGATGATCTCTGCGTTCTTGATGAGGAGGTCGAGGTGCGTCAGCGACCTGTTGCCCCCGCTGGGCATCTCCTGATTGTTGCCAAAGGCGAGCCGCACGACTCCCTTCGCCTTGCCGTCTTCCAGAATATTGCCGGTGACCCTGGCCTTGGAGTTGATTCCGACGCCGAATTCTCCCAGCACTTGAGCCTCGTCGTCCAATCCCACCAACTGTTGCACCTTCTTTAGAAACGCATCGTCGGCGCAACTGAGGGACCGAATTCTTCCCCCTTCGAGGTTGATCACCACCGGGGATGGTACGGCACCCAGATTTCCAATAGAGCCATCCACGACCAGGGTGCCTTCCACGAGGATTTCCACGGGAGCACACCACACTTCGCCGCAAGGCAGATTGCCCATTTGGCCCTCTCTAATTCCCACGTCACTGGAGAAGGGTCTCCCCTCGACGTACAGGGTAACGTCCGTTCCGCCACTGCTTTCGAGACGAACATAAGACGCATCTCTCAAAGCCGACAGCATTCTTCCGGCGACGGCTTTCATTTCAGCGTAGTCAACATCCAGCGCACCGCCGGCCAACATCTCTCGGGAAATTCCCGGTGCGTGAGCGACTCGGCATTGTCTCGTCCGCAACTGCTGGAGCAAATCCACTCGAAACGGGGTTTCTTCGGGGATCGCAGAGAAGAGGGTCAGTACAACCTGTGCACCATCCAGCTTCGAGGCCCAGTCCGCTGGGACATCCCGCATGGGGCGCTTGTCGGCCGCTAGATGGATCTCCTTGACTATGGCGCCAATTTCGACTGCGGCGTCCACAAAAGCCGAGGCTACAGCGTCCGTCTCGTGGTCTCGAACAACGACGATTGTTTCCCCAGATGCGAGCCCCACCACCGCCGACAGCGCCCGAAAGGCAACGTCAGTCATCCCACCAACCATTTCCCTGCTCCTCGAGAACCCGTGTGGTCCCCTGCGTGACTAGGACTGCTTGTCTTCTTCGTCGCTCTCCATCCGGGCACCCCAGCGTGCCAGGAAATAGGTAGCTGCGATGAGGCCCAGGAACATGACGAGGCTGATGAATTGTCCGGTGAAGCCTTCATACCAGGGAGCCGGGGTTGATTTGAGCTGCGTCAGTCCCCCTCCGACGTCCTTCACGGTCATGTCCGCCCCAACGGCCAGGAATCGAATGGGATAGCCGATCCAGTCGAGACGTAGCATCGCCGTGATGATCCCAAAGATAGCTGCACCGGCCATCATTCCGGAGGCGATGAGGGTTCCTTGATTTGCACGAGCCTTGGATTCCTTCGGGGTCTTTCCACTTCTGGCAACCAACCAGGCAGCGAATCCACCGAGGAGGACGGTCATGTTGATCTGGATGGGCAGATACATCCCCAATGCAAACGCCAGGGTGGGAACGCCGGCCATGGTCACCAGAATGGCAATGAGGGCGCCCAAACCGTAGAGAAGGTAAGGCTGTTGGCCGCCGGACATGAGTCCTTTCACGACTTCGGCGATCATGTTCGCCTGGGGTGCCGGCAGAACGTTCTGATTGGAGACCAGAATCCCGGCATCGTTTTCAACGAGGAAGTGGTAGCTCTGGTCCATCAGAGGAATAACGAAGGCAACCACGAGGGAGGCCACGGCAACGCCCAGGAACTTCCACCTCTGCTGCGCCTTGGGTGTCGCACCGGTCCAGTAGCCGATTTTGAAATCAGAGATGAGCGCTCCAGAGGTGGACAGGGCCGTGCAAACGGCACATCCAACGATGAGAACGACGAAAGTGCCGGCAGCCCCAAACAGTCCGATTCCGGCCATGACGAGGGAAGCCAGCACCACGGTCACGAGGGTCATCCCCGACACCGGGTTGGTTCCAACAATGGCGATGGCTTCTGCGGCAACGGGGGTAAACAGGAAGCAAAGCAGGAAGGCGATGACCATCCCGACTCCGGCGTAGGCGCCGGCCTGGCCGACGGTGTAGCCGTTTTGAACACAGACAATGAAGAAGAGAGCGCCCAGCAGGAGGGTAACGCCGCCTTGAATCATCAACACGAGGGCGGGCTTCATGTCTTGCTGTGTGCGGGGCTCATTCTGCTCTACCCCGCCTTTCTTCATCAGGCCCTTGAAGCCCAGCGAGAGGGAGCCGAGGATGATCTTGCCCATGCGAATGAGTCCCAAAACGCCGGCCGTGGCGATGGCGCCGATGCCGATGGGTCTGATGAAGATGGCGAAGATGTCGGAGGCGCTCATGGCACTTACTTCCATGGTCTTACCCAGGAATTCCATGGTACCCAGGGGCTCGAGGAAGAGGTAGGTCAAGGGAACCATGACCATGTACGCCAGGACGGAACCGGCCATGATGATGGCCGCGTACTTGAGGCCGATGATGTAGCCCAGTCCGAAGAGCATGGCGATGCCGTGCATTTTCAGCTCGATTCGGAAGTTGTACAGCCACTCCCCTGCACCCCGGAAGAGGGTTCGAGTAGTCATGGCCGGGTTCCAGAGGTGGACAGCTTCCACGAGGAAATCGTAGGCGGCCCCGAGGCCAAAGGAAGCCAGGAGGATCTTCCCGGCGCCCTTGCCGGAGGATTCTCCCGACACGAGAATTTCGGTGGTAGCGGTGGCTTCCGGGAAGGGAAGTTCACCGTGGCGCTCCTTCACAAAGTACTTTCGGAGGGGAATGATGAGCACGATTCCAAGGGAACCGCCCAGGAAACAAGCAAGGAAGATCTGCCACCATTCAGGAGAAACCTGATTGATGTAGAGTGCTGGAATGGTGAACGCAGCACCTGCGGCCACGACTCCGGAAGCCTGACCGATGGACTGAACGATGACGTTCTCCAGCATGGTGCTGCGGACCTTCTTCATTTTTCCAAAGAAGATGGCCGCTACTGCAATGGGGATAGCCGCTTCAATTCCGCTGCCGGCTCGAAGAGCCACATACACGCAAGCGGCGCTGAACAAGACCACCATTCCCAGGCCAAAAATGATGGACCAGGGGGTCACCTCAGCCATGGGGCTGTTGGCGGGGACGATGGGTTCGTATTCTTCGCCCGGTTTCAGGGTGCGATAGGCGTTTTCGGGGAGCAACCTCTTGCCAGAGCTCTCTTGCGACATTAACGTCTCCTCGTGGTTCTATTTGTGACTACAGCCGGGGTACTCGTCTTGACGGGGCGAGTTCCCGGCGCTGCTTGCCGGCTCAACCCGCTATTCTTTCATCCGTTTCACCTAAGTCAAGGCATTCTTCCAATCGAAACGGAATCCGCTCTGGAGTTGTCCAGGAAGTCCTCTCCCGGCCCTCCCCCGTCATACTCGCCGCCACATCATTGCCAATCGGTGCAAATGGTGGCACTCTCTGGAAGCTGAACTTTGCTGTGACTGGAACGACGAGGAGCAACAGGGATGACGGAAGTGATCGAACAGACGCTGAAGAAGGCAGAGGGCATTCTCGACCAGGTTGAACAGAAGGTAACCGCTTTTGCCGATGACAAGACGGTCCTGGAAGTGGCGGCCATGAAGGACGCAGTGTTGCCCATCTCGGACGAACTGGAAGAAGCTCAGCAGCTCTTGTTTGAGGCGGAAGGCCCCGAAGAAGAAGCGCCTGAAGAAGAGGAGCCGGCGGAAGAACCGGCGGAAGACCAGGCGGAAGACCAGGCGGAGGAACCGGCGGAAGGTGAGCTGGAAGAAGCCCCGGAGCCTGACAAGGCGGCTGAGGAAGCGGAGGAAGACACCGAGCCTCCGCCCCCATGGTTGGAGACCAAGCATGCGCTGGAGCAACGGGCCCGTCTCATCGAAGCCGGCCTGTACATGGCCGCTTCCATTCGCATGGCACCCGGGTTGGAACCCTGGTCGGAAGCCACAGAAGAACAGGAGAAGATGTTGCTCAAGGGAGCCAGCGCTCTGGAAGCACACTTCGTTCTCGAACCGCTCAGTGAGTCCCTCTTCGAGTTGGCCCGAATCAATGTGTGGCGGCGGGAAATCAAGTATGTGAAGGCGCTCTTGCAGAAGATCACGCAGTTGGAGCCTGACTCGCCCGCAGCCCAACGAGCCGAGGACTATTGGACCGAGATTCAGTCGCAGGGGGTCAAGGAAAAGGGCAAGTGCTTTATTGCCACGGCAGCAATGGGAAGTATCCACGCCCCCGACGTGAAGGTTCTTCGTGGGTTCCGGGATGAAGTGTTGCTTCCCAGAAGGGCGGGGCGGGTGTTGGTAGGACTATACTACACCGTCTCTCCCCCCATCGCCCAGGTCATCTCAAGGCGAGAACCCCTCCGGCGAGCCGTTGCCCGCTACTTCGTTCGACCCACGAGTCGGATGGTCACCCGCTTCACGAAAACTCACTGATCAATTTGGCCGAGGAGTCTCAGTTGTCGAGGCAGACGTTGTATTCCTGCTGGCAGGGTCCTTCGATGGACGCCATGGCGCACTGTGCGCTGATATCGAAGTAGCCACAGGCCTGAACCACACACAAAGCCAAATTCTGGAAGGCGGTCTTTGAAGCGTCGGAGCCTGTCTGGTAGCAATTCATTGAGCACATGATGTCGAAATTGCATTCCAACATGGCGCAATCCAGCATGTCGGGGCAAGCGTAGGAACTGGCGCACTGGTTATTGACGCAGGTCGAGCCGGCGGCGCAGGTGCCGCAACTTCCACCGCAACCATCGTTGCCGCAGGTCTTGCCCTGACAGTTTGGAACGCAGGATTGCTGACAGAAGCCGAAGGTCTCATCGCACGCTGTCCCCTCGGGGCACGTTCCGCACGAGCCGCCGCAGCCGTCCGAGCCGCACTGCTTGGGAAATCCGAAATCCGTATTGCAGTTGGGCTCACAGGCAGAGAAGCACTGCCCGTTGGAACACTGCTCTCCAAAGGCGCACTGGCCACAAACTCCACCGCAACCATCGGGACCACACTCTTTTCCGGCGCACTGGGGAGTACAACCTGGGATGCAAATGGCGATATCCGGCTGGCAGTTAGACCCCGGCGGGCATTCGCCACAGGTGCCGCCGCAGCCGTCGCTTCCACACTCTTTCTGGGTTCCCCATTCCGTAATGCAAGAGGGTTGGCAGTCTCCGACACACTGGTTGTTGATACACGCCTGACCTCCCTGGCAGACGCCACAGTAGCCGCCACAACCATCGTTACCGCACTGTTTGTTGTAGCAATTGGGCATGCAACTGCCGGTGCAGTCTTCATAAGCTGCCTTGCACGCATCGGTCTTCGTGAAGGTGTGGCAATCGGTTCCAGGCTCCCAGTCTCCGCAAATGGAGATGACGCAGGAGTAGTACTCCATCGCCATCATCATTGTCGTCTTTCTCCCGCTCTTCACGCTTGAGGGTGTTGAGGGGAAGATGTTCGCGCCGATGGCGTTCACGATCGCCTTCGCGCTGCTGGGATCGCTGC
>CALFHQ010000884.1 GCA_937876385.1 uncultured Pseudomonadota bacterium | reverse complement strand
AGTATTCTGCCATCGCGCTTGCGAATTCGGTCGATCACTGTCCCCCCCCCTTGCCTTGCCGACTCCTTTTCCTCGCCTTGTTTGAGGGTCTGGAGTCACCCTTATCGTCATGTTCAGTTCCGCTTTGAGCCTTCAATTTTCAAGCCCAGGATCAGATCAAGCCCGCCTTGAGCAAAAAGCCCCGAAAACCGGCGGTGAAGCATCTGTTTGATTGGGCCCAAAAGGGCGTAAGACACAACATATGGGGGGGGAGAAGATCTGTCAAACCCTAAATGTGCCTTTTTTTGAAAAGCCTGTATTTATCCCATGTTATGGATTTCGGATTGGCTGCGACATCGCTTCAATGGCGACCTGCTTTGGGATCCCACTGATCCCGAAACCAGTGATCATGCGGGTTTGCGGATCCTGGCTCTGGAAAAAGCGATGAAGTGCATCGAGGAGGAAATCATTGGACTTGAACTGAAGACGAATAGAGAGCAAATTGAGGACTCGAACTCGGGCACAAGGAGCACCATGGGAATCTGGTTCCAGATAGCAGACAAACTCGCCGAGGCTTCCCTCGTCTTCTCCTATTCAAAGGTAGGGTACAAGCTGCGAAACAAGATGTGGGACCACAACCCGCAATTGGACTCCATGGGAGACCGGGTCGTCGTCATCACCGGGGCAAGCTCCGGAATCGGTCGAGCTGCTGCCATCGAGTTCCTCCGCATGGGAGCCACCGTGGTACTGGCCGTACGAAATCGTGCTGCCGGAGAAGCCGCTCGGGATGAAATGATCCAGTTGACCCAGAACGACCGAGTCGTGCTGGAGCGGGTGGACGTCTCAAGCCTGGGGTCGGTGGAAGCCTTCTGCGACCGACTGACGGAGAGCTTCCCCGCCATCGACGTGCTGCTGCACAACGCCGGCACCATGGCCCACGACTACTCCGAAACCAGAGAAGGAAACGAAGTGACCTGGGCAACCCACGTCCTGGGCCCGTTTCTCATGACAAAACGCCTCGAACCGCTGCTCCTGGAAGCGGAGCAGGGACGGGTTGTGTTCGTCAGTTCCGGGGGAATGTACGCCGCTCGCTTGAACGTCGAAGACCCCCAGTGGCGAGGCGCCGGATACAGTGGGATCAAACAGTACGCACGCACCAAACGTGCCCAGCTCGTCTTGACTACGCTCCTGGCCAGACAACTGGAAACCACCCGAGTCACCGTCAACGCCATGCACCCAGGGTGGGCCGCCACCAAGGCCGTTGCCGAAAAGCTTCCCCGTTTCAATCAGATAATGGGGCCCATCCTCCGCTCTCCAGAGGAGGGAGCCGACACGCTGGTCTGGCTTGGCTCCTCCCCCGACGTCACCCGGGAAACGGGGATGCTCTGGTTTGACCGTGCACCCAGAAAACACTACGTCGTCCCCGGCACTCGCCACACGTCGGAAGAGGAACGAGCGCTCTGGACACAGTGTTGCGATGCGACAGACGTCGACTCGCCCCTCCCTTTCTGATACCTTCGTTCCAGCATGACGAAAGGACGGGGAACTTCATGACGAAGCCACTGCCTCGAAAAGTCCTGGTTGCCCTCATCGCCATCACCGCAGTCGGTCTGGTTCTACGATTGGTCTCCTCAGGATCAATTTCCCCCACCGGAGACGAAGCGCTGAACCTGCTCCCCGGTACTCTCTGGGAAGCCATCATGCGAGATCTGTCGTTCAATCCGCCGGGATTCCGAGTGCTTGTGTGGTTCGTCACCCTTCCCTCCTCCTCCCTCCTTCTGGGGCGGTTGGTCTCGGTGGTTGCAGGAACCCTTGCCATTTGGCTGCTCTTTCTTGTCTCTCGACGACTCCTTACGACCTCCCAATCCCTTCTGGCATCCGCCTTCCTGGCGCTTCACCCGTGGGCCATATTTCACAGCCAGTCCCTTCGCTCGTACTCGGTGTTCCTCTTCGCCACACTAGGCGTCTTCTGGTTGGCAGCGAGGGTGCTGGAGGAGGAGAGCACCAACCGACGATTGGCCTTCTCTCTGGGAATGGCCTTCCTGGCCTCGGTGCACTACCTTGCTTTTCTGGTCCTTGCCCCAGTGTTATTTGTCTCCTTGCGCCGTCGAGGCCTTCGGCGGACCCTCCTTGATGCGGCGCCCACCGTCGCCCTCTACGCCGTGCTCCTGGTCGTCGTCATGAACGCCGTCGGGGGGAAAGCTGAGTCCAGACAGCTCACCCC
>CALFHQ010000883.1 GCA_937876385.1 uncultured Pseudomonadota bacterium | reverse complement strand
ACTTGTCGTTGATTTCGTCGTGAGTCAGGAATCCCTGGCGCTTGCCCATGACGATGAGCTGTCGAATCTCCCGCATCGAGAGCAGGTCTTTTGTCATACCGACCAACCTCCTTTAAACTAAAACTCAAGATCTCGAGCGTTTTCCACTCGAGCGATTGCTTTCCATATCTTCTGCTGCTCAAGGAGCAGATCGAAGCACCGGTCCATATCGCCGTCTGCTTCGGCCCGACGAATCCGTCTTGCGACTTCTTCCAGGTCTCTCTTCAGTCCTTCCCGCCTCAAGCTGTGCAGCTTCTGGAGCATCTCCGCGTCCAGTTCTTCAGGAGGGGGATCGTAGTCTCCTAACACCAAACCGGCATAAATGTCCAGTAACTCCGGCAAATCGAGGCGTTCAAGGAGCGCTTGGACATCCACTCGCCCCTCCTCCTCATACGCATCCAGCAGCGCAAGAACAAGTTCTTTGCCGGCATCTGAGGTTAGGAAGGCGAATACACTCTCGTCGGAAAAATGCCGAGCGAGGTCCGGTTTGCGCAGGACCAATTCCAGCAGACGCTTCTCCCGTGGGGGGATGGAGGCTATCAGGCGCAATGCGTCGTCCCCGGAATCTCGGCCGTTGGCGCCTCGAGAACGGCTCTTCAATTGGTCAAGGGGGAGCCGCAGTTCGCTGGCCAATTGCTCCAGGAAGACGTCCCGATCGAGACTGCTCTTGAACTGACTGGCCAACTCTACTCCCAGTCGACCGGCATCTGTACGACCGTGGAGGGATCCGTCCGACTCAGAAACCAGATGGGCCAGCGCATACTCCATGAAGGGACGGGCGGTCTCCACGGCCTTGTGCACCGCCTCTATCCCATGTTCCCGCAACAGGCTGTCAGGATCTGCGCCCTCCGGCAGGGTCACAATCTTGCCGTAGAGCCCCTGAGACATCAGAAGTCCCAGCGAGCGCCAAGTCGCCTTGATGCCTGCGCCATCCCCGTCAAACATGATGATGACGTTGCTCGTGAAACGGCGAATCACAGCGCACTGGTGCTCTGTCAACGCCGTTCCCAAAGGTGCCACCGCATTGGTGAATCCAGCCTGGTGCAGCGCCAACGCATCAATCTGACCTTCCACCAGGAGGGTGAAGTCATCCTTCTTCATCATCTCCCGAGCTTGCACCATCCCAAAGAGCAGCTCCCCCTTTCGAAACAGATCCGAATCGGGAGAGTTCAGATACTTGGGAATGCCGTCTGCTTCCAGTGTCCGAGCACTGAAGCCGGCGATGTCGTCGGAAACAGTCATGATGGGAAAGGTGATCCGGTTCCGGAACCGATCGCCGATGGAGCCGTCCCGCCGTTTGCTCAACAGTCCCAATTCCAGCGCAAAATTCATCGGTGCCCCGGAGCGAACCAGGGAATCGTGCAGCCCAGAACCATGAGGGGCAAAGCCGATCTGAAATCGGGAGATCATGTCGTCGGAAATCTCCCGACCTTTCAAATATCGCAGCGCCTCGTTGCCTCCGGCGCTTCTCAGATTCACTCGATACCAGGCGTTGGCGTCCCGATTGAGGTTGAAGAGCACTCGCTTCTTCTCACGAGTTTCCTTCCAGGCGGAAGCATCCCCTTCCTCAAACTCCAACTCGATTCCCGCAATGTCCGCCAGGTGGGATGCTGCCTCACGAAATCCAAATCCTCGCGATTTCATGAGATAGGAAATGGCGTTTCCCCCTTCGTGGCAACCGTAGCAGTGGTAGAATCCTCGGTCCGAGCTGACTGTGAAGGATGGCTTGCCGTCTGAGTGGAAGGGGCACAGCCCCACAAAATTCTTCCCCGAACGCTTCAGCTTGACCTGTTGGCCAATCAACTCCGCCAGGTTGACCCGCTCCAGAATCTGTTGTATCACGGTGTCAGATATGCGACCTGGCATGGAAGAGGTGCTCCATTTGGGAACCCAAGGACCGCCCGGACTACACACGTAGCCTTAAGCGTCAGTAGTCTATGAATCATTGTCCGTTTGTCAAATGAAAACTGGAGACACGGTGCAGCCGCGACCCCAATACGTGTCCGTCGCTGTCGGACTCTGGCTTGACCAGCTCTTCGACTACTCCATCCCCTCTGAAATGGAGGTCCTGCCCCAAGTTGGGGCTCGTGTTCTGGTCCCATTTGGCCCCCGAAAACGCACCGGATACGTCCTCGAACTCAAGGAAAAAACCGACTACAAAGGAACCACAAAATCGATCCTGGAAGTCCTTGACAGCCGTCCCACCTTCAATCCCCCCCTCATCAACCTGCTCACCTGGGCGGCACGATACTATCATCTGCCCCTCGGGGCGCTCATGCGCAAGGCACTCCCCCCCTCCCTCCACGCAGCCGAGAAGGTGCGCATGGAAATCACC
>CALFHQ010000882.1 GCA_937876385.1 uncultured Pseudomonadota bacterium | reverse complement strand
AGCGCTGTTCATTCGATGGCGTGAACGGGGGCAGGGATTCTGGGAGCGGGTCATGCAGAGCCGCTTTTTTCCCCGAAAGCTCTCCTTGACTCTGGTGGGGAAGTTCCTCGTCCTCATCTCCATCGGGATTGGTTTTGCTGCCGTCAACACCGGAAGCAACCTCCTCTATCTGCTTATGTCCATGCTTCTGTCCATCATCATGGCAAGCGGGATTCTCTCCGAGTTGTCCATTCGAAGCGTCGATATGGAGCTGGAGTTGCCTACCTCCGCCGTGGCAGAGACCGAGACCCTCTTCCCCATTCGTGTCCGAAACGACAAGCGACGCACCAACTCCTTTTCTCTGGAAGGGGCGGTCATTTTCGAGCGATTTGACGCCGACATCGTGCAGGCTCCGGGGCTCTCCTTGAAGCTCGAACCGGGAACCAGCGAGACGGTGTTTCCCCGGGTTCGATTCCCTCGAAGGGGGCTGTATCGGCTGAAGGGGGTGACCCTCTCCACAAGCTATCCCTTCTCCTTTTTTACCAAAAGTCGCAACGTTGAGCTTCCCCGGGAGGTCCTCGTCTTGCCCTTGGGCAACCGACCCATGGCGCCCCTCATCGCTCGCCTCGGGCGGGGCTACGAAGAACACGCCAACCGCTCTGGAAGAGGCACCGAGTTTTTCTCCGTGCGTCCCATGTTTCCGGGCGATGAATGGCGAGATGTGCATTGGAAGCAGACCGCTCGATCCGGCCATTTTTCAGTGAAGGAATACGAAGCTCTGACGAGCCGGCGGATTCATGTGGCCCTCTTCCGGGAGCCCGGCGACGTCACCGGAGGGCCGTTGGACTTTGAAGCTGAAGAAGAGGGGATCGAACTCGCTGCTTCGGGAATTCGCGTCCTTGTCCAGGCAGGATTCGAGGTGGGACTGCACGCTCCCGGCGCACTGGAAGTTGTTCCACAAGTCGGTGAGATCGCACTCCGGGGGTTGTTTCGAGGGTTGGCGATTCTTCCTCTGGAGTCCCTTGCTACCCGTTATGTGCCCCCCCTCAACGCCGCACATCGTGACCTGGTCCTCGCCATGAATCTGACCACCGGACGAATGACTCTGGAAGGAAACGAAGGACCCCCCGTGGAGGTTTCTGCGGCCGTTTCCATCGGAGGGGAATCATGAGCCTGTCTCGAACCCTTCGCATCATGAGTGCGCTCATGGTTCTGGTGGCGGCGGTGCCGTTGTACCTCTCTGAAGAAATCTCCCTGGTGGTGTGGGCGCTCTTTCTCCTGGGGCTTGTGGTGAGCACCTGGGTCGGGGGGCGTCCCTTCCCGAAGCCGGTGGTGCAACTCCTCACCGGAGTCTTGATCCTGGGGTTCCTGTTTCTCGTCTTCTCCAGCGTTCAAACCGGTGATTGGCTGCGAAATGCCATCGTCTTTGCCCTCATGGCGACGGTGGCCAGAGGGCTCCAAGTGCGTACCTCCAGGCAGTTTTTCCAGTTCATTGGGTTGAGCTTCCTGCTCCTCATTGCCTCTGCGGTGACCAACCCCGACGTCTATTTTGCCTTCATTTTCCTCATCTATGCCGTGCTGTTGACCTGGGCGTTGACCTACACGCACATCCTCGAGAAGACCGAGCGGGCAGGGGCCAAACCGGGACTCCATTGGCGGGCGTCTCGCTTTGTCTCCCGGCGTTTTCTGTTGGGCTCCTCCCTTCTGGCCATCGCATTGCTGATGTCCTCCATGGTCATCTTCTTCCTCTTCCCTCGTCTGGGATTGGGTTTCTTCTCGGCCCAGACCCGGCGGGGGCAATCCATTGCCGGCTTCTCCGATACCATCGAGTTGGGACACTTTGGAAATCTGGAAGACAGCGGGCGAGTGGTCTTGCGAGTGGAGGTCTCGGGGGATCCAGAATACCTTCCGCCACCTGCAGCCATGCGTTTTCGGGGGATGGCATTTGATGAATACCTCGACGGCAAGTGGCGGGCAAGCAGCACGGACTCCATCGGATTTCGCAATGATGCAGATGGGTTCTACCTCATCTGGCAGTACGACTTTCTGGAGAAGGTGACCCACCGGAATGTCCAGTACGACATCTACCAAGAACCCCTCGAAACCGAAAACAGGGTTCTCTTCGGGTTGGACAAGATGTTGCGCATCCGCCCTCTGTCAGCTCGCTTTGACCGTTTTCGGGGGCGCGGCCAACGCTTTCGGCAAGACCTCCTGGGAAACATCACCGCCCATGGCTCCTCTAAATCCAGCGTGACCTATACGGTGGAATCCGGCATCCCCTTCTACGATGCCAACGTCCTGCGAGCCCTCCCCTGGGAAGCACCTCGAAACGTGTGGTCCAAGTACCTCCAACTACCCCTGGATTTCGATGAGCGGATTCGGGAACTTGCAAAGACCGCTGCCGGGGATGCGGACAATCCCTACGATATCGCTCAGAAGGTGGAGACCTACCTGAAGTCCAACTATCGATACACCACTCAAGGGGTTGGAGAGGTGGAGGATCCCATCGCCAACTTCCTCTTTGAACGTCGGGCGGGGCACTGCGAGTACTACGCCTCATCCATGGTGCTGATGCTTCGCTCGTTGAAGGTCCCTGCGAGGCCGGTGAACGGCTTTCTGGGGGCTACGTACAACCAGTTCGGGGAGTACTACACGGTCACTGAAGACGGCGCCCACAGTTGGGTTGAGGTCTACTTCCCCGAAGTGGGATGGGTACCCTTTGATCCTACTCCGCCCGTGGAATCGATGCGGGGAGGGGGGGGCTTCTGGGCTCAGATGGACCAGTGGCTCGATGCCCTGAAGTTGCAATGGTACAAGTGGATGGTGGAGTACGACCTGGAGAAACAGTTATCTGTTTACGCCGGTCTTATCAATGCGTTGAGTCCTAAGAATGCGGACGTGAAGCTCTCGCCGGAGATGTCCATGGGAGAGTTTCGACAGGAGATGAAGAAGATGGGGAAGAACCTCTTCTCCATGCGGACGGTGTCCATCGTTCTGGGCGTCTTTGCGGGGCTGGTGTTCCTTCCATGGCTTGTGAGACGATTCCGGCGCCGCAAATCAAAAGAAAGACGAAGTGATCTCGACAAGTTGGCTCATCGCCTTCGGGTCCTCTTGAGAAAGCGGGGGGTGGAGGTGAGGCAAGGATCGACTTTGCCGCAACTGGCTCGACTTGCCGGCGCTGGAGGGTTCACTCAATTCGATGTTCTTCAGGAGGTTGTGGACCGCCTGGAGGAAGCCCGTTGGTCCCCCCCGGACAATCCCGTTGATGTCTCCCAATTGTTCCCCCTTCTCCGCAGGGTCAAGAAGGGGAAAATTGTGCGCAAAGGCTGAACCATCCAACACCTGGATACGGCCCCTCATTTTTTCCAGCCAATTCCTTGCCAAACCGCACCGGCTGTGGTCAACTAGCGTTGCATTGCTGTACGAACAGGTGTCAGATTGGTAGAGACCAGCAAACTCTTGGGACAGCTCATCAACGAGCGTTACCGCATCCTGGATTTCATCGGGAAGGGTGGCTCCGGGCGTGTCTTCAAGGCGGACGACGTTGAAACCGGCCGGGTCGTAGCGCTCAAGGTCCTGAAAGACGGCGCAGCAGATGACCCCGAGAGCGTGATTCGCTTCGAGAAAGAGGTCGCCGTCTCGGCACACCTGCGCAATCCCCACAGCACCCGGGTGTACGAATTCGGCAAGACCTCCGAGGGCTATCTGGTCATTGCCATGGAGTTTCTCGACGGTCGAATCTTGGGCGACCTCATCAAGGAAGAGGCCCCCATGCCCGCCTACCAAGTGGTCGATTTCGTGTGCCAGGCCTTGGAAGCCCTCGCCGAAGCACACGAGCGAGGCATCGTTCACCGGGATCTGAAACCCGACAACATGTTCATCGTGAAAGATGAAGCGGGCAACGACCACCTGAAGGTTCTGGACTTCGGAATCGCCAAGTTCCTCCGTGAGGATACCGTGGGGGACACGCTGACACGTGACGGCTTCGTCTTTGGAACCCCGTTGTATATCTCTCCGGAGCAGGCTCTGGGGTGGCAGGTAACCGCGGCTTCCGACGTGTATTCGCTGGGAGTGGTGTTCTTCGAGATGCTCACAGGATTCCCCCCCTTCGAGGCGGAAACTCCTATGGGACTCGGGATGAAGCACATCTATGAGCCTCCCCCACTGGAGAAACTGAAGCCACTGAGTCGGGTGGGGGTGGAAGTAAAGAACGTTCTGGGACTCATGCTGGAGAAGCGCCCCGAACGCCGTCCCTCCGATGCAGCCAAGGCCAGGGCTTTGCTGGAGAAGGTCGTGCTTGAGCCGGACACCCCGATTTTTGAGGTTGAATGTCGCGGCCAGGACAGACCCGCCCATCCCACCGAGTTGGCCAACGCGACCGTTCGAGCCCGCCCGGTGCCGACCCCCGAAAGTGACAGAATCTCCATCGTAGACGAAGAACTGGTTCCTCTGGAAGTTGCCCCCGTGGACACAGTCTCCGGGGTGGACACGGTGAAGAGTCGAAAAATAATCCCTCCGGCACCCCACGAAGGAGAAATTCCGGAGTCCCCTCCGCCGTTGCCTGTGCAAGAACCTCCAGCTCAAGACGGCGAACCCAGCTCAGAGCAACCGGTGACAAAAGAAGAGATTCCGCCCGAAGGGGAAGATTCGTCTGAGATTTCTTCCGAACTCCAAGAGAGCCCGATTGCCCCAGTGGAAAAGGAAGACAGCGTTGAGATTCCCCTCTTTGACGAGGAGGAGGTTCCTGCCCCCATAAGGCAGTCGGCAGATAGAGTTGAATCCACCGACAAGTTCGCCGCGGCACCACAAGACCTTCCCAGCGCCGTTGCTGCCACCCAGGGAGACGCATTCTCGCTGTTTGCCTCGACTCAAAGTCGCGAGACGTTCGAATACGAAACCAGCGAGCTTCTTGAGGATGCGGCCAGTCAGGAACGAAACAGCGCAGCCGGGCGGACGAAGATCCCGATGGTTGCCTGGATTTTTCTCTTCTTGGGCTTCCTCCTGGTCGCTTTCGTCTTGTATGTTCTCCTTACCGCCCCACCTCAGACCCCCACTGAGCCTGCCAGCAGCGCTGTTAGCCTTTGCCTTCCCCACGTCAATGCGCTAGAATAGGGACCGATTTGACTCGAAACAGATAGTCTCAGGGGGTTCTCATGGCGAATTTCAGCGTGTTCATTCCCGCTCGAAAAGATAGCGGCATGCCCGACCTCACCGTAAAGGTCGAAGCGTCCAACTGGCTGGTTGCACTTAAAGAAGGACTCAAACAGATCGGAGAGCAGGGAGACGCCCTGGCAAATATCGTCTGCGAGACCGCCCCGGACGGATCGTTGCGAGTGGCCGATCCCGGAAGCCGCCGGGTCTTCGTCGTGAGTCAGGTGGCCGCTACCGAAGAGGACGATTGGCTGGAGAAACAGGCTGAAGAGCAGGCCACTCAATCCCGCATTGAGGCAGAGAAAGCCGCCAACGAATGGGCGACGAAGAACACAGCCCTCCAAGACTTCAACGAGAAGACTCAGCACCAGATGAAGGCCGTGGACGAAGAAGCCGTGCGCCGCCAGAAAGAGCTGGAGAAGGATGCCACCGAAGCGAGAGAGAAGGCCGATCGGGCAGCGAGCGCGGCGGCTGACAGAGCCATGGGAGCTGTAGGAAAGGTGGAGGTCACAGAAGGTTCCGGGGGAAGTACCTGGGACGATCTGGACGATTGGTACGACGGAGTGGATGTGGCCGAACAGACCCTTGATGACGTCCTCTCCGACCTCTTCCTGGCCACCGACGACCTCCACGAGAAGACCCCCCTCGAAGCCGCTGCGTTTATCCTCGATATCGCCGAGAACCACGTCGGAGCCCAAGCCGCTTCCGTGTTCTACTCGGACATGAACTCCCCCCTGAAAGACCTCGTGGTGTCCGCTGCCAAAGGCCCCGTCTCCAAGAAAATCCTCGGGGCTCGAGTCCCCATGGGGAAGGGAATTGTCGGGTTCTCGGTGCAAAATGGTGTTCGCCTCATCGTGAACAACGTGGACAAGAACCCCAACTTCTACGGAAAGCTGGACGAGAAGCTGGGATTCAGCACTCGCTCTATCTTGTGCGCTCCCATCCAATACGAAGAACGAACCTTCGGCGCCATCGAGTTGGTGAACCGAACCGATGGGGAGGATTGGACCACCTTCGATTCCAATATCGTGGAATCCCTCGGAAAGATCCTGGGACGGGCGGTGGAGACACACGTCGCTACACGCAAAGACTAGAAAACGCTGATCCATTGCTTCCCCGAAATCAAAACCAGCGAGGGAATCCATGAGCGACAAACCCTTTGGTGACTTGTCGGTGGAGGAACTGGAGAAGCGTGTCCTGTATCACAACGACCGGTACTGGGTGCAAGACGCTCCGGAGATCTCGGACGAAGAGTACGACCTCCTCGTTCGGCAATTGGAGAAGCTGGCCCCGGACTCCCCTGTCCTGGCCATCATTGGTTCCGGGGAGGTCGGGGGAAGGGGAGACTTCGGCAACAAGGTCGTCCACCAACGCCCCATGCTCTCCCTGGGCAAGTGTTACACCCCAGGCGAATTCCTGGATTGGGTGAAGATGGTCGCCCTCGCCCTCAAAGCCACCCTCGAAGCAGATTCGTCGTTGGAACGGTTGAAAAGGACATACCCCCGCATTCTCGACGCACCTGGACGAAACGATGCAGCAGAAGCTGCTTTGGACGAGTTTGTCGTTGCCGTCACCCCGAAAATCGACGGCGTCGCTGCCTCGATACGATACGACGCCGAAGGGCGCATGGAAGTGGCATCGACCCGAGGAGACGGGGCGGTGGGGGAGGATTTCACCTGGAACGCCCGATTGGTTCAGGGAATTCCCGTGGCCATCGACAAGGGCCCTCTGGAGGTCCGGGGCGAAGTCCACATGCGCAATTCAGTGTTTTCAAGCCGGTACGCCGACGAGTTTTCCAATCCACGCAATCTCACCGCCGGAAGCCTCAAACAGAAGGAGGGGAACCGAGCTCAGGCCATGGATCTCACCTTCCACGCCTACGACCTGTTGGGGGAAGAGGTGCCCTCTGAAGACAAGAAGGCACAACGACTTCGGGAACTGGGTTTCCTCCCCGTGGAAGCCACCCTCGTCCCCGCCAGAGAAGTGCCATCGCTGTATGAATCCCTGGGACAGAATCGTTCGAATTGGGATTTTGATACCGACGGCATCGTGATCAAACTCAACGATTGCACGGTGCACGACCTCCTGGGGGTCACTGCGCACCACCCGAGATACGCCATCGCATACAAGTTCCAGGGCGATACCGGCCTCTCCACTCTCCAGGGGGTGGAATGGAGTGTCTCACGGACCGGCACCATCACACCTGTGGCCCACATTGAACCGGTGATCCTCTCTGGAGCCAGCGTTGCCAAATGTTCACTCCACAACATCAGCATCTTCAACCAACACGAACTGAAAATAGGCGATTTAGTGCAAGTCACCCGCCGTGGCGGAGTCATCCCCAACCTCGAAGCCTCTCTCGGGGGGGGGACTCAGACCGTCATGGTCCCGACCATCTGTCCGGCCTGCAGGGCAGAGACTCTGCTTGCAGCACCTCAGACTTTTGTGGCCGGGTATCGACTCCATCGGCGCGGAGATCTGGAGCAACTGCAAGCCGTGGTAGCTGAACGCAGTCGTCGTCGTGGCGATTCCCTCCTGGAGACCCCCCTCGACACCACCAACCGACTGGCGAGACGAGACGGGGACACCCACTTTCGAGAGCACCTCACCTGGCCCACCCGGCTTCAAACGGAAGAGGAGCGAGACCAGCGCCGAAAACGACGGCGGTTCCTTCAAGACCTCCCCTCCCTCGGGGCCGGCGATGCAGCTACGCAACTGCTCCTGGTCTTCGATCCCACCCTGGCAGCGTCGTGGTCGGCACTGTTGATGGCGCTCTCGGTGATGGAAGAGGAGTCTCTGCAACTTCAGTTGCTTCCCACGGTGACCTCTCGAACGGGGAAGGGATCCGATACTTCCTTTGAAGAGGCCGTTCAAAAAGAGGGGTTGTGGTCGACCCTGAAAGCCAGCGCTCCCTTTGAGTGGCCCCAGCGCAACCACAAACAGCGAGAACCCCAGTGGACTGAGGTGTTCTGGGAAACGTGCCGTGAAATCGCCATGAAGATATGCGATGACACCCTTTTGTGCTCAGAACCTGCGGCATGCAGGGGGGCTGTCGTGGGGTCCATCGAACACTTCCTTAAAGGATTGGGTGTTGACGGGTTCGGTCACAAGATCGTGGAGTCGCTGTTCGATTCCGGCTTGCTTACCCGGCGAGCCGATGTGTTTGGCTTACAGGTGGAGCAGCTCGTCGAGTTGGAACGGATGGGGACGATTCTTGCCACCAAGCTCGTGGAAAGCGTTCAGCAGGCTCGTTCCACCACCGTGGCCACCTTCCTTCAAGCCTTGGGAGTTCCCGACCTGGCTCGCCAGATGTCCACCCAACTCGAAGCAAAGTGCGCTTCTCTCAAGGAGATTCTCGAACTGGACGAAGAAGCGCTGCTGGGGGAAGACTCGCAGGGGGAACCACGCTTCGAGAACGTCCAATTCACCACGGCCAACAATATCGTCCATGGCCTTCGTCGGGAGAAGAGCGAAATTGATGCCCTTCTGGCTGAGATGACAGTGACCATGCCGGAGGTTCGCAAGCCGCCCGCCAACGGGGAGTCTTCCCCCATGGTTGGACGATCCTTTGTCTTCACCGGCAAGATGAGTACACTGGAGCGCAAACAGGCGCAGAAGGCAGTGCAAGAGCAAGGGGGAGAGACCCCGCCGGGGGTCACCCTGGAGCTTGACTATCTCGTCGTCGGGGACGATGGCTCACCGTTGTTTGGAGCGGGCAAGAAGGGTAGCAAGATGCTCAAAGCGGAGAAATACAACGCCTCTGGGGCCGCAATTCGCATCATCAGCGAGACGGACTTTCTGAAAATGCTTGAGGAGTTGGATGGCTAAAATCTTTCTCATCGATGCCTCCCTTGTGGCTCCCGATGCTCCCTTCGTGGCCCAGCCCGTGGGCCTCCTCTCCATTGCGTCGGTGCTTCGCAACGCGGGGCATCAACTGGCGGTTCACGATTGCAAGCTCGGCACCCGCTCCCTTCCACGTCGACTCAGAGAGTTTCGTCCGGACTTCGTGGGAATCCGCGGACTTACCCTCTACCGCGATTTCCTCGAAGACATTGCGCGTTTGTCGAGGGGGCTGTGTCCCGATGCTGTCGTTGTCATTGGTGGCCCCCACCCAACCACCCAAGCGAAGCAGGCCTTGCTGCAGACCGATGCGGATCTGGCCGTTCTGGGAGAGGGGGAGGAGACCTTCCGAGAGGTCATTGAGGTGATGTCGGCGGGGGAAACACTCGAAGCGGTCAAAGGGGTGGCCTGGTTGGAAGACGGGGAGCTCGTCATCACCGAACCCAGGCCCCCCATCGAGGACCTCGATTCACTCCCCATGCCGGCCTACGATCTGGTTCCCATGGAAGAGTATTTTCGAATGAGTCACGCCAGCACCGCACCCTCGGGGCGCTCCCTGACCATGGTGACCACTCGAGGTTGTCCCTACGGTTGCTCATTTTGCCACAACATCTTCGGGCAGCGTTTTCGAGCCCGAAGCCCTGGGGCCTTGGTGGAGGAGTTGCTCTATCTAAAGGACCGGTATCAGTTCGAGGAGGTGGAGTTTCACGACGACTGCTTCAACCTTCTTCGAGATCGCACCCTCGATTTTTCCCGCCGCATGCAGGAAAAAGGGTCTCCCCTCCTCATCGCCTTCCCAAATGGGCTGCGCGGGGATCTTCTGGACCGGGAGGTATTGACGGAGCTGAGACGGGCCGGAACCCACCACCTGGGCGTGGCGCCGGAGACAGCCAGCGAGCGTCTTCAGAGGATGTTGGGAAAGAATATGAAGTTGGATCGTCTCCTGGCCGCGGCCGAGATTTCCGTCGAGCTGGGCATCTTCACCCAGGGCTTCTTCATGTTGGGGTTTCCGGGGGAAACCGAAGAGGAGCTAAAAGCCACCGTGGACATGGCATGCAACACCAGCCTCCACATTGCGTCCTTTCATGTCGTCAACCCCGTGCCGGGAACCCGCCTCTGGCAGCAGGCCAGTGAGAGCGGTCGAGTGGACGCCGACCCGAAGCTTCGAGGATACTCTCAAGTCAACGTGAACCTCACCGCGGTGTCCGACGAGCGATTCAGGGCCATCTGGAAAGGAGCCTACCGTCGCTTCTACATGAATCCGAGACGGCTGGCCTCAATCTTCCGGGACGTGCCTGCCAAATCCCTTCTTTTTCGCAACGGGTTGTTCACACTGAAGCGTTTGATTTAAATATGGAAATCCAGTCGCTTAGGTAGTGGTACTGGAATCAAAGGTGTAAAAAATTTGCGTTTGCCCCGGCCTGCCCTATTCTCACCCTCGGCGGGCCCAGAGTTGAAGTTCAGTTCCGCTTTGAAATGACCTTCTTGCCTTGCTAGATCTCGGGCCCGTCCACTTTTCTCCCTCTCCAATCTTCCGCCGCATCCAGTAGTTCTTCTGCATGAGAGAGTGCTGTTTGAGACTCTTCCATTCCCGAAAGCATTCGAGCCAGCTCCTCCACCCTCGCCTTTCGATCCAGGAGCGTTGTGACTTCGGCATAGGTCTGCCCGTCACGAGTGTGCTTGCGTACGACGATGTGTTGGTCGGCGTAGGCTGCCAGTTGTGCGGTGTGGGTGATGCAGAAGACCTGATGCTGACCGGCCAGTTGAGCCAG
>CALFHQ010000881.1 GCA_937876385.1 uncultured Pseudomonadota bacterium | reverse complement strand
CCTCGAGGCTCCCCTGGCCATCACGGACGAGGGTGCCCGCTGACGCGCCCTCCGTCCCCGATGTTGCTAACAAACGCCACCAACAGACCTGTGTCGGGGCACAGGAAGACCTCCGGTTGCTCAAGACGCCCCTTCTTGCCTGTTAAGTTAGTGTAGATTCGCTAGATTCAGGCAGTGAAATGCGGCTGGGGCAGCGCCTTGACGGCAATGAACCAATCTCAGCTAACGGGAATAGCGGAACCGTGTCTCGTTGAGGTGCATAGACAACAAACGGAGAAATACTCTAATGAAAACACTCACGATTCTATCATTCTTTTTCGTGTTTGTGGGAGCCATGGCGAGTGCGCCGACCGTCTCGGAAGCGGCAGAGAAGGGATTTCACAAACACGATGGCTTCTACCTGAGGCTAACCACGGGGGTTGGCTACAACTCTTCGGACTTCAAGAACGACGCCGGTTCGTTGACCATGACCGGAGTGGCCGGCCAGACAACCTTGGGAATCGGATACGCCATCATGGAGAATTTCATTCTCAATGCGGACCTGTTTGGCAATGTGGTGTCAGACCCCACGGTGGAAATGGGTGGCGAGTCAGTGGAATTGAGCGCGAGCCTGCAGAACACGGGTATTGGGCTTGGGGTCACCTACTACATCATGCCCGTGAACATCTACGTCACCGGTGGCTTTGGCGCGGCTATGACGTCCCTCGACTTGGGCGGAGGCATGCAAGGTGACACGGACACTGGCTGGGGTCTGAATGCGGCGGCTGGAAAAGAATGGTGGGTCAGTGCCAACTGGGGTATCGGTGCCGCCTTGCAGTTCTTCTATATGGACGTTCCCGGAGCACACTCTGGCTCCGTAAGTACCTGGTCGGCCGGTCTCCTCTTCTCTGCCACTTATAACTAAACAGGATCATCTCAACCGGCGAGCATCCTCGAAAGCTGCGTCACCGACGGAAGCCGTGTTCGACGTCACTCCAGTCGCGCCCTCCGTCCCCAATTCAACTCGCACACCTTCAGTGGGCGCATCGCAGCACCTTTGGCGCAGCGAGGCATTGGAACTCATCACTCTCCGTCCCCGCTGCTTTGCTTCAGTCGCTATTCGGTAAGTGTGTGCAGGGCTTCGAGCAGAACCCTGAAGCTGTGAGACCGATTTGCCTCTAGGCTCAAGTGATTGGAGATCAGTTTGGAACCACGCACTTTCTGGTATTCGCCCCCTGTCAGTTGTTCGAGGATCTGAGACGGGTTGGGATTCTTATCAGGGTCTCTGTACTTCTCCCTCTCCTGTTGCCTAGCGATTCCCTTCAAGCCCAAACCCCTCTCTACCGCTGACAGATCTCCCAGGTAGAAAGTCTCAAGTTCGTGGCATGCGATTCGAACAAGGAACCTCTCCTTGCCTGCGTCCTCGACCAACTTCAGAAGCTTCCACTTCAGTTTGTGACAGTCGTTCGAGTCTTGATCTTGCATGACCAGGAAAGTGGTGTCCGGCTGTTGCCAGTTGACCAACGTCTTCGTCAGGCGTTTCTGGAGATCGGACTTACCTTCGAAGATGCGGTATTGTACCCTGATCTCATTGGAGATGACCCGGGGTAGGATCCCTTTGAAGAACTCCTTGGCTGAGGGTTCCTCGACAAGTATGAGAAGTGTCTTCAATTGGGGTCTACCTCGTTGAAGTAACCCTGTTTCCAAAGATAACCCATCTGATCGCCGCTCTGAACTGAGGACACTATCTGTTCGTCATCGCTCGCTCTGAGGAACTTTGCGTATCCGTCCCGCTTGACCAGCCAGATGACTTCATCAACTCTAGTAGCGTTCAAGAAGTCTGGAGAATGGGTCGACACGAAGACTTGTCCCCCCCTTCGGGCATACCGCCGGAATTCCTCGGCTAGCCCCCAAAGCAAGGTCGGGTAGAGTTGGTTCTCGGGCTCTTCAACGCAAAGCAGAGGATGTGGGTTTGGATCGTAGAGCAGCGTGAGATACGCAAACATCTTGATAGTCCCGTCAGACACAAACTTGTCGATGAAGGGTTCTTCAAAGGCTCCATCTCGAAACTTCAGGAGGAGGCGCCCATCCGGAGTTGGTTCCGGAATGATGTCGGACACTCCTGGCACTCTCTCCACCATGTGGGACAGAATCGAGTTAAAAACGTCCCGATGATGCTTGAATAGGTAGTCTGCCACAAGTTGCAGGTTCTCTCCGTTCGCCGACAGATGCTCTGAATAGCCCGCTACTTCCTTGCTACCTCGTGCCATGCTAATATGGAAGTCTGATACGTGCCAATTCTCAATCAAATGGCGGAAACTGCTTGCCGCTTTGAATCTCTGGAACTGTCCGAGTCCCTTTATTGCTAGGACGTCTGGGCGGTCCAGCTTCTGCTCCTCACGGTCCAACTGTTCTTCGCTCTTGTTGAAGTCTTCCTCGTTCACGACCGCGTTGCCCTCCCCACGCTCGAAATCGAGGAAATGGTATGGCGAGCCATACCTACCTCTCTTGTAGCGAAGGAACTCTCGCTCGACCAATACTCGGTTGTCTCTCCCGCTGAGTTCCAAGTGGTAGGTTACCAAGCGTTCTACTCCCCCAATCGGCATGCGAAATTGAAGCTCTATCTCGATGTTGTCTCCCTGGGAGTCTCGGCTCACTACCTCACCGAACCCTCCTCTTGTCCCAAATGCTGTGGTGGCGTTGTAGGTCAGACAGTCCTTGAGGAAGCCAAACACGTCGAAGAGTGTTGACTTTCCAGTTCCGTTTGCACCAACCAGAACGCAGAAGTCGGGTAGGTTAGTCAGCTCTACGTCGCGGAAAGCACGAAAGTTCCGCAGGCGAATAGTCTCGATCTTCATGGCCACCTTCTGATGCGGGAGGGTGGAAGCTAAGAATGTGGCGGACCAACCGCGTCATTCAACCTGTCGACCAACCCGACATAGTCAAGGAATCTTACATCGGAGCAAGGATAGCATAGGGAGATTCGGCGGCAAAGGTCGATGTGCCAAGTGAAGCGGAAGACAATCCAGCGCAAATTTCCGGTTTTGACACGCTCCTCAGTTTGCAAATCGTCGATCTGCATAGGCTCCCTGCCCCGTCTTCGCTTGAGGACCCAGTTGGCGGAAGGAATGCTGGGACACATTCTCCACCTCCTTGCGTCCATTTGGGGCATCGTCTCCTGTCACACGGTGTCCCTGATTGCTATCCGTCCCCCCAATTGAGTGCGCTCATCCTACGGGCAACTGTCGTGACATAGCGATCCAGATTCACCGGGGGGCAACGATTCCCCCCGTTCTCATTGGTTCAGTGATAAATCCTCCATTGCTCCTGGGCGAGAACGACTCGTTGGAAGTTGGTGGTGCATTTCCGTCAACCGTTGTCCTTGAATCGGCTGAAATCGGGGGGTATGCTTCCAAATTCGAATGGGTGATTGAGATTCGGTTCAACAGAGAGGAGATGATATGTACGACTTTTTGGAACGACTGGGCATCAAGGAAGTTAATTCGGGCGCGTGTGGAAAGGAGTTCATTGAAAATCCAGGGGGTGGGAAGCTGGTTTCCTACAACCCCACCACGGGAGAACCCATCGCCACGGTGATGATGGCCAGTGCTGAAGACTATGAAGCCGTTCTGGCGGATGCTCAGGAAGCCTTCAAGACCTGGCGAATGATGCCGGCACCCCGTCGAGGGGAGTTGGTTCGCCTTCTGGGCAATGCCCTCCGGGAGTACAAAGACGACTTGGGCGCTCTCGTGACCCTCGAAATGGGAAAGATCCTTCCCGAGGGGTTGGGAGAAGTTCAGGAGATGATCGACATTTGCGACTTCGCCGTGGGGCAGTCCCGCATGATGTACGGCCAGACTATGCATTCCGAGCGACCCATGCACCGGATGTATGAGCAGTGGCACCCCCTGGGAGTCATTGGAATCATCAGCGCCTTCAACTTCCCCGTGGCCGTGTGGGCGTGGAATGCGATGTTGGCAGCGATTTGCGGGGACGTGATGTTGTGGAAGCCCTCTTCCAAGGCTCCCCTGTGCGGCGTGGCCGTGCAGAACATCATCAACCCGATTTTGAAGGACTTCGGCGTCTCTGGAATCATGGGACTCACCATCGGTCGTGGAAAGGAAGTTGGCGAGCGGATGATCAACGACCGCCGAGTTGCTCTGATCTCGGCCACCGGTTCCATCCCCATGGGTCGTCGAGTGGCTGAAGCCGTGGGCAAGCGCCTGGGCAAGCACATCCTCGAGTTGGGCGGGAACAACGCCATCATCGTTGCCGAGGATGCGGATCTGGAAATGGCCACCCGAGGCATCGTCTTTGGCTCCGTTGGAACCGCAGGGCAGCGATGCACGTCGACGCGTCGAATCTTGATGGTCAAGGAAGTGGCAAAGGACCTCACCGAGCGGTTGGTGAAGGCCTACAAGCAGGTTCCCATCGGTGATCCGTTGAAGGAAACCACCCTCATGGGACCGTTGGTTGACCAGGCCGCTGTTGACCAGATGATGGATGCCTTGGAGCAGGTGAAGAAGGAAGGGGGAGAGATTGTGTACGGTGGCGGGCTTTACAAGGACGGTCCTGCGGGCCACTTCGTGATGCCCACCCTGGTGAAAGCTCGTGGAGACATGAAGATTGTCCAGGACGAGACCTTTGCCCCCATCTTGTACCTCATCGAAGTGGACGATCTCGAAGAAGCGATGCAGGTTCACAACGATGTGACCCAGGGATTGTCTTCGGCCATCTTCACCCGCAACCTTTTGAACGCCGAGAATTTCTTGTCCCACGCAGGAAGTGACTGCGGTATTGCCAACGTCAACATCGGGACCTCGGGTGCTGAGATTGGCGGCGCTTTTGGTGGTGAGAAGGACACCGGTGGCGGTCGAGAGTCGGGTTCGGATTCCTGGAAGGCGTACATGCGTCGCCAGACCAACACGATTAACTGGAGCACCGAGCTTCCTCTGGCTCAGGGGATCAAGTTTGGAGACAAGTAGTGTTTGAGTTTCGCTGGACGGGGCAGGCCCTGGTGGGTGTGCCCCTGTCCCTCTCCTATCAGCGCCTGTCCGATCCCGAAGAGTGGATGGGCCGGGTTTCGTCTTTGGACTCGGTTTCTGTGGACACCGACCGGGGAACCCAGCGCTTCATCTCCTATCGCTTCGACCTGCCTGGAAAGGCCATCGCATTCACCTTGCAGCATACCCTCCACCGTCCTCATCAAATCCACTGGAAGCTGGCTTCCGGGGATGGAATGGTGAAGAACGAGGGGAGGTGGGTTCTGGAGGAATTCCCTTCCCAACAGACTCGAATCTCCTTTGAGTTGGATTTTGAAGGGGAGTTGCCCGTGCCGGCTTTTCTCGCCGAGCGGATGTGGAAGGGGATGGTGGAGAAGACCTTTCGTGAGATTGTCTCTGTGGTTCAAGATGAACCGGGTTCGCACCAGGGAGGAAGCGGATGGACGTTGGACTGATCATCATCGGAAACGAGATTCTTTCCGGGGCGACCCAGGACACGAACTCCACCTTCATGGCGCGCTCCCTCTTTGAGATGGGGGCGGATTTGAAGGAAATCGTCACCCTCCCGGACATCATTCCCCTGGTCGCTTCCAAGGTGAAAGAGTACAGCGAGCGGTTCGACTTGGTGCTGACCTCGGGGGGAATCGGCCCCACCCATGACGACATCACCTACGAGGCGGTGGCTCAGGGATTGGGGGTGGGGTTGCATCTCGAGCCCCACTTTGAAGCGCTGGTGAAGTCTCGTTTCAAGAAGCGAATCAACGAGGCGTCGCTGAAGTTGGCTCGAATTCCCCAAGGCTCCACGTGGCTGGACCCTGGCCCCTTCTGGTTTCCGCCGGTTGTGGCCGGCAACGTGGTCATCTTCCCCGGGGTTCCCTTGCTGTTGGAGGGGCAATTCCCGGCGTTAGCCCAGCTTCTTCCCGAGGCTCGCCATTTCGTTCGTTCGGTTCGGGTCTTCTACAGCGAGTTTCTCCTGGCCGACCTGGCTTCTGATGTGGACGCCCGGTACGCCGATGTGGAGGTTGGATCCTATCCTCACCTCACGGGAACAGAGCGCCATGTGACGTTGAAGTTCACCGGCAAGAAGGAAGAATCGGTGGAGAGCGCCTTTAGGGACTTCGTCGCTGGGATTCCCGCCGAAGCCCGCTATGAACTCCTCGATTGAGGGCTTTCCCTCTATCCCTCTCCGGCATCTCCTTGATTTGCCTTGCATCCAGGTTCACAATCGGAGCCGACTGAGAAGATTCTTTCATTTCGTGAGGTTGGATATGAAGGGGTGGACCGGCTTGGCCGTAGCGGCTCTGTTTGTTCTTGGGTGCTCATCTGGCGAAACGTCGTCGAAGGTGGATGTGAAGGGGGGGGAGGACCTGGTCGGCCTTGACCAGAACGGGGGGAGTGACGCTATTCTGCTCGATACCGACGTGCAAGAGGAGGACCTTTTCGTGCCTCCGGAGAACTGTTCTAAGGACCAGGAATGTGAGGATGGGAACGAGTGCACCCGAGACCTTTGCTCCAACGGGGAGTGTGTGTACCAGAACCAGGAGCTAAGCTGCGACGACGGTGATGTGTGCACTTCCAACGACCAGTGTACGGATGGGAAGTGCGTGGGCACGGCGATGGTGTGCGACGACAGCAGCCCGTGCACCGTGGATTCCTGCAAGAAGGGGGAGTGCGTCTTCAAGGCGCTAGACACCGAGGAGTGCAAGCTCAGTGTGGTCATCGGAGCCCCGATTCGAGGGGCCACTTTCGTGGGAGATCAGTCGGTGACGGTGGCTGGAAAGGTCAACTCACCGGCGGGGTTCGTCAAAGAAGCGACTTTGAACGGTGCCACCCTGGTGCTCGACGCCGAGGGCAATTTCCAAAGCAGCGTCACCCCCGACGTTGGGGTGAATATCCTCCAGGTGGAAGTCCAAGACAGCCTCGACAGAAGAGCCCGGGCGGTGCATGCATTTCTCTTTGCCAACGAGGTTCAGACCCTGTCGCCGTTGGGGGAATCCAACCCCGTAGTGGGGGCTTCGCAACTGTGGATCGGTCAAGACACCCTGGACGACGACGACCCTTCGGATCTAGACGATATCGCTTCCTTGGTGATGGCCGTGATGGAGAATCTGGACATCAATACCTACATTCCTCACCCTCTGTTTGCCGAGGGGGAAGGTCCCAATTTCGCCTGGTGTGAGTGGGACATGGACGTCAGCGACGTCTCCTATCTGGTAGGACCCGCAGACATTGTTGCGATTCAAGGGGGGCTTCATATTTCGGCATCCCTGACCGACCTATCGGCCCATTTTTCGGCCGTGGCGGACTGGTGTCCAGACGCCATTGGAATGGTTTACGCAGACCTCGTGGCCATCGAAATGGATGTCCTTGTGTCTCTGTCTCCGGCGGGCAATATCGTTATCGACTTGGACAATGTGTCGGTGAACATCGACGGAATCGAGGCGGACATCACCGAAGGCACCGGGCAGTGGTTTGATTGGATCATCAACTGGTTTGACGGCACGATTTCGGGGATTATCGAAGGGCAGTTGGAGGATTGGTTCCCCAACAACCTGGAGCCGATGCTGGCGGGACTGCTGCAAGATTTCACCAGCTTCGATGTGGAATTCGACCTCCCCGCCGTTCCCGGAAACAACCCCGGCTCTCCCGTGGGGCTTTCGGTTTGGCCCTCGTACGTGGCCTTTGCTCCTGGTGGGGGACGAGTGGATTTGGACATTGGCGCCTCTGCCTTCTCGGCCACCAATCATGTGGTGCCGGGTTCCATCCTTCGAGGGGATTGCAACGGCACAGCCCCGGGAACCTTCGCCCTGCCTCAAGAAGATGACGTCGAAGCCTCGGTTGAGGAAGACGCCATCAACCAGATCCTCTTTGCCGTGTGGGCTGGGGGACATCTGGATATGAAACTCGGAGAGGATGTCCTCGGGTCCTTCGTGGAAGGGTTCGGGATCTCAGACCTGTCGGTTGAGATTGACCCTTATCTTCCCCCCGTGGTGACGTCATGCACGCCGGATGGAAGTCTGGAGGTCCAGTTGGGAGACCTGTTCCTGTCCGGTGATTTCACCATGGCCGGGGCCTCTGGTGAACTGGAGCTGTTTGCAAGCGCCAAGGTTCGCATCACCCCCCAAAGCCAGCCAGGTCCAGACGGGGTGAACCAACTGGGGCTTGTGGTGGAGGAGGTCAAGGTGCTTGCGGTGCAGGTGGTGGATGCTCACGGTGTTGCCGTGGGAGCCGAAGACCTCATCGAGGGGCTCCTCGTCGCCGTGGTGGTGGATACCCTGGTGGGGGACTACCTGGCAGATCTCCTCTCGTCTTATCCGATTCCGTCCCTTGATTTGGCCGACTACATCGATGGAATGCCCGCAGGCTCCACCATCACCTTCAATCCGCTGACCGTGGTCTCCACTTTGGGGAATCTGCTGGTCGGTGGGAAACTCATCAATCCGTAAAGAGGTCCTTGCCATGAACTGGCGTTTCCTTGTCTCGCTTTGGATCGTTGTGCTCCTGGCCGGCTGTGGAGGGGACGGCTCTTCGTCCACGGGAACGGGGGGGGCAATTCCCTTGGATCTCGCCGAAGAAGGCATCGTCTTGACCATCGAGACCCCGGTCGACGGCTCCTGGTTCAGCGCCTCCCCGGTGCTTGTGACAGGGACTGCAACCGGACTTGACTCGGATTGGGTTTCGGTGAACGGTATGAAGACTCCGGTTCTCCAGGGGTTCTACTCCATGTGGGTGCCGCTGGAGGGTGCTCAAGAGAATGTCATCGTTGTCTCCCTCCCCGATGGGACCAAAGAAGAGAGCGTGACGGTGCACCTCGACGATCTCCCCCCAAGTCTCACCGTGGCGTCGCCTGAGCGAGGCGCCGTCTACGAAAACGGGGGTGCCGTGGACGTGGAGGTGACGGCCTTAGACGAGGAGTCGGTGGCAACTCTGACGGTGGGTGGCGTGGAGCGCCCCGGCGTGACGTCGGGAGTCTTCTCTGTCCCCCTCAACCCCGGAATTCAGCACGTCACGGTGGAAGCCACGGACCTTCACGGAAACTTCGCACGGGAGCACCGGTCGGTGTTGGCCGGTCCCATGATCGATTGCGAGGAATTGGCCCAGTCTCCCACGGTGGTGGTGGGCATTGGGCAAGACCTCCTCACAATCACCGGTGTGGAGGTTGGAAAGGCCATTGAGGCAGCGGATCCCAACGCGTTTCTTGATCCAGAGGAACCGGCATTCTCCAGCGAAAGCACCAAAGTATGGGTGGACAATCTCATCTTCGAGGGGGTCACCGTTTCCTTGGAGGCTGGAGAGGATTCGCTGAGTCTGTCTTTGCAGGTGGCAAGCATCCAGGCGGAGGGTCGAATCCTCATTGGAGAGAGCACCTTCACCATGGAGTTGGGGCTGGAGGATGTGCTTCTGGGGGCGACCCTGGAAGTCACGGTACCGGTTCCAGGAGAGCTTTCCGTGGCACCAAAGGAGGTGCAGATGGAAGCCGATGATATCCAGATTGCCGTGTTTGACTCGAATGGAGAGGAGTTCGTCGCTCCCACCGGCGTCAGCGGGCCCTTTCTTGATTTCCTGACGGACATTCTGGCGCAGTTTGCTTTGGATAGCCTTGACAGCACCTTGCAGGAGAGTGCTCAGTACGGTTCTGGAACCGTGAACCTGGATTGGCTGGGGCAGTCCTTTGCTGTGACCTACAAAGCGCAGTCTGCTCGCATCGAATCCCGGGGGTTGCGCATTGAAATGGCTGCGGATGTGGCCATCGACGGGGTCACCGTTCACCCCTGGAGCCACGGTTGCCCGGGCGGCAGTCTCACCCCGATTCCCCCCACGGTGGAGTCCCCGGGGTTGCAGTTGTGGGTTGCCTATCCCCTGCTGAACCATCTCCTCTTGCAAGCGTGGGGTGTTGGCACCATCGATTTTGACGTCACCCAGTCCTTTGTGGATGGAATGAAGGCGGAGGTGCAGTTGGTGTGCGGCATGTTGGGAACGCTGCGGGAAACTGCAACACCTTCCCACGGTGCCGAGGAGCCGTTGACCGTGGGAATCTCTCCTCGATTGCCCCCTCTGCTGGCGTCTGGAGACCTGGGTTCCGGGGAGATGGCCCTGTCGGTGGGAGACCTTGAACTGGAGTTGGCTTGCTCTGGAGTTGCCCTGGCACAAGCATTTCTGTCCCTGGATGCGGCGTTGGCGTTGTCGGTGAAGGGGAATCGTCTGTATACAACCCTGCGATTGCTTCGCTTCTACCTGGACATGGAGGGGTTGGACGCAGAAGCCAAACGCCGGGTGGAGTCGGGCATTGAGGGTTCTTTTGAAGGACTCTTAGGAGAACTGATGCCGGTACTATCGGGGGCCCTCACCGACGTCGAGTTGCCTTCCGTCATGGGATATTCCATTTCCGGGGGGGAAGCGGGAGACGAGCCGGAGGCGGACTGGTTCCGCTTGGTTTTGAAGGTTGAGACGGATTCGGCTGTGGAGGGGACGCTATGAGAAGAACTTCCAGCCATGCTGTGGCCGTGCTTATCTTGATTGGGTTGGCCTCGTGTGGGACCTCGGAAGCCGTTCCGGGAACCGTTGTGGACGATTTTGACCCCAGTTGTGCCGGCGCTCCCCAGCTTCACGTGAAGGCGTTCACCTGTTGGGGTGAGGCTATTGACGAGGAGGCTTCTTCCCTGCCTGCGCCGTTCCTTCTGGGGGTGGATGTGCCTCGGGATATTGCCGTGGAAATTCCCGGGGTGGGAGACGCTTCTGTAACGGTCTCGTGGTCTGGAGAAGCTTCCCGTGAGGGGCTTAATCTCTCTATCTCCAGAGGGTACGCCTCGGGCGCCTTTCACGGAGAGATGCGGGGGGACAAGTTCTGTCCTGCGTACACGGTGGCTGTGGGGGTTGAACACCCCTGGTTTGCCTGCCAGGCCAGAGAGCCCAGCCGAAACGAAGCGGAGTTGTTCACCAGCGGTCAGTCTTTCTATGCTTCCTTGTATGCAGACCTCTTGAAGGCCCGAACACGGATTCACGGGGTGACCTGGTGGTGGCAGTCGAACTTCGAGTTGGTTCGTCCAGACAACCACGCCACCCTGACCACCGAAGAACGAACGCTCAACACTACGATGTCGGTGCTCGAGAGCTTGCCCGAGGTGACCAAACGCATCACCGTGGCTCGCTTCACCCCGAACATGGCCACGGGGATGGCCTATATGAACACCGACCTCGCCCTCCGCTCCCATTTCGAGCCCGAGGACGACGCCTTCGAAATCATGAGTCAGGGAAATCCGACGCCGGTTCCTCTGGTGGGGTCCTTTACCCCGCTGGAACACCCCATTCCGTTTGTGGAGCGGCTTCTTGAGCGGAATCCCGAGTTGGCCGAGTTGGGTTTTGTTGCCTACGAACAGGCGCAGTCGGCGTTGGAGGTTACCGTGGAAGGGGCTTCGTACCACCAGAAGGCGTGGGTTATTGACGGAGAGACGACCTACATTGGCGGGATGAACATCAAGAGCACCGATTGGGACACCGACGAGCACGACCCCTTTGAAGTCTTCCGCATGAAGTTCGATTCCACCCTCGAAGAGCGGCAAGCGGTCCTGGAGCGCCGGGCGTTGCCGGATCTCGGGCCTCGCAAAGATTACGGAATGAAAGTAGCAGGTCCCGCAGCTCACGCTGCCGACGCCGTTATGCAGGAGCGCTGGGATTTTGGGCGGGTGCAGGGGGAGATGTACTCCGAGAAGACTACCCCCTTCGAGCTGCTTCCGGCTCCCCCGGAGGTGGAGGATGGAGTGCTCCTTCAGGTGCAGGCGACGATGCCGGAGCCCTTCTCTCGCCGTTCGATTCTTGAAAGCATGGACAAGGCAATTCGCAACGCAAAGGACTTCATCTACATTGAGGACCAGTACTTTCGAATGCCGGTGCTGCTGGACGCCTTTGAAGAGGCCTTTGCCAATTCCCCCGACTTGTACGTGGTGGTGGTGACGAAACCGGTTTCCATGGCGGATGGTGCGCTGAAGTGGTCCATTGACATGAACGACCAGTTGGAGTCCATGGCCAACGGACGCTACCTGTTGTTGACCATGACCAGCTACGGGGAGGGGTACCTCGAGGGAACAGACTCCCTGTCACCGGTTTTTGCCCCCATGGACATTCACGCCAAGATGCTCATGGTGGACAACAAGTACATGAACGTCGGTTCGTGCAACAAGAACAACCGTGGATTGCTCCTCGAGGGAGAACTGAACGTGGCGGTGTTGGACGAAACGTTCGTGAAGAGTGCAAAGCAACGAGTACTGGGACTGGCGACGGGACGTCCAGGGACCGATTGGACTCGTTCCGGCGCAGTTATCTTTGCCGAAATGAAGGCACTGGCAGCGCAGAACCAGGCCCGGATGGATGAGGCGACGGAAAGTGGTGAGCCCCTGGAGACAGAGCCGGAAGGGTTCTTGTATCCTCTGGACTTCGGCGATGAGTACTTGTTGGAAGTCGGCCCCGATATGTTCTAGATTGTCGAACAGCTAGACAGCGGCGGCTAGGGCAGGATGTATCCTTCGACGACTTGTTCGCCGCTTTCTTTGGCGAATCGGTAGAGTTCTTCCTTCATGCGAAGGCATTCGGCGGTTTTGTCCATGTCGAGGGGGGTGGTTTCCTCGGGGTCGGCGTCGAGATCATAGCATTCAAACAGGGGAGCGGGGCGGGTGGGGATGTAGAGGAGTTTGTAGGGAGGCGCCAGCACCATTCGGTGTTTGGCGAGGATTGCGTCTCCTTCGTACCCCGGTGAGAGGAACAGTTCTGAAGTGAGGGGGTCGGTTTCGAACATCTGCACCATGTTTCCATAGCGAATTGCTTTTCCGTGGAGCACATCGCTGTCGGGGTCCACAAACACGAGCCCCGTTTCGGCAAAGAGCGGTGCGGACTTCCGGGGCCGGAAATCGGGCTGGTTGAGGCTTCTCCCTTCCATCCACGACGGAATCTTGAGCCCAACCACTGACAGGACCGTAGGGGCGAGGTCGAGGTGGCTCACGAGGTCATCCAGGGAGGTTCCTTCATGGGAACTCTTCGGGAAATGCCAGAGGAAGGGGACCTTCAGAGAGTTGCTCTTGTAGAGGACATCGCCGTGGGAATTTCCGATGTCCCCTTCAAAGAGATTTTCGCCGTGGTCGGAGGTCACAATGACCAGGGTGTTGTCCAAGGCGCCGGTGTCGTGGAGATAGGTCAAGATTCGATTGAGTTGCGCATCGACGGCCTCGGTTCCGGCCATGAAGTCCCCACGAATCTGCTTGATGTCTTCTTCGTCTGGGGCCTGGCTTGCACCGGTTCCCACTTTGCAGAAGCGGTGTCGTCCGGTGTACCCATCGACATGGTTCATTCGGTAGTAGGGGTAGGGCGCTGAATAGGGAAAGTGCGGCGTGGAGTAAAACAGGACAGCAAAGAACGGCTGTTGCGCTTCCCCTTGGCTCACCCATCGCAAGAATCGGTTGGATACCTCTTTGGGGTCCGCCAGGCGCTCGTAACCTTGCAGCTCCGGAACGCTCTGGTAGGCACCTGTGGCCAGAAGATAGGGGAGGAGATGGACGTGGAGCTTCCAGACTCCCAACCGGACATTGCTCTTGAGGGAAAATTCGGGCACTTCGATGTGCTGAAAACCCAGGTCGATGCGGGCGAATATGTCTCCGGCAAAGTCAGAGAACACGCCGGTCTTGTATCCGGCTTCACCCAAAATTCGGGGAAGAGAATCGTAGCGCTGGGAGAGTTGTGCGGGGCCCGGAAACATGTTCCGGATGGCGTGCCGGGCCGGGTATTGCCCTGTGAGGATGGACATCCATGCCGGAAACGTTCGAGGAAACACGGTGTAGGCGTTGGTGTAACTGACCCCCTCGGCTTCCATGCGGTCAAACCCGCCCTCTTTGGAACGGCTGACGTAATCCGGGCGCAGAGAATCCCCAGCGATGATGAGGACGTTGGGTTTGTCTGGGGCTTCCTGGAAGGGGTATCGGTTTGTGTCGGAGGGGGTAGCCCAGAGCAAGAATATCGAAGCAGCGGTCAAAGGGATTGCGATTCCCATGGTGAAGACGGCCATGAACTGGCGGGTTCCCCATTTTCGACGGAGGTCAAAGGCGAGCATGACGGGGACGGTGGCCAGAAAGAGGGAAGCCAGCGCTTGAAAGAGGGCGGGAGGAATCCACGCGCTGGGAACGAGTTGGAAGAGGTATCCAAAGGCGTTGGCGTTGTAGAACGCATCGATGAACGGCTGGGGGAACTTCGCCATGGCGTACCAGAGGAATCCCAGGTGTACGATCAGGAGTCCCATGGTGAGAAAACCCGTCAGGCGGAGCTTCGACATTCGCCATTCCACGGCGTGACTCAGCAACGCCA
>CALFHQ010000880.1 GCA_937876385.1 uncultured Pseudomonadota bacterium | reverse complement strand
GTCCCCCAATCCGAAGTGGAACGGATCGTAGGAGAGGCCATCGACTTCGCCTTCCTGGGTATCGGCCCGCCCAACTCCCGGTCGTAGGTCTGCGTGACCCCGTCGGGTGTCGCCATCACGTTGACACAAGAGGGGGCACCGCGTTACCATGGGGCCTTGTGTAATCTAGGAGAAAAGCCATGCGTATTGCTCCACTTCTGGCCGTTTTGCTGTTTGCCTCGTGCTCCTTGACCGAAGGGCAGAAGGAAGAGGACAAGACCACCACAGAGAAGGTCGCTCAGACCGCCCCACAGAAGGCCACGTCGCCACAACAAGACGAGCCGAAGACCGAAGCCCCCCGATTCGAGGAGCCCCCGTACATTCCCAACAGCTTCGACGACCCGATGCCGATCCCGTCGGAAGTCCCCGACCGGGTCGTTCCAGATCCCGTCGTGGATGAACCGGCGGAGCAGCCTCCCCAAACCGGTCACCTGGACGAGTATCTCACCACCCTGTTTGGCGTACGACTCCCCCTCAGCACGTCCTGGCTGGCTCTGGAGTCGGAAATCGGGCGCCCCCCCTACGTCACAGTGATGACTGACAGCACCGCAGCCGGAGGCAACGAATTCGTCCGTGAATTCGTCATCACCGCCAACCGCAGCGAGGTGTTCATCAACAAGTACAAGATTGCCGACCTCGTCTGCACCACGGAATCCGGGGAACCGTGCGAGGGTGTCTACGACGAAGAGAGCGAGCCCAGAATCTTCCAAGTGGAAGTCCCCGGGTCCGATATCACCCCACCCGACGAGGTTGTGGTTCCCCCGTTGCTGGAGCAGCTACAGTACTTCCAGAAGACTCGCCACAGCGTGCTTCGCTCCCTGTCGGATGAAGCCTTGTCCTGGTCCCTCAATTGCGACATTTACACCGTCGCCATGGATCGAGAGTTGACCTACGGAGTCCTCGCTCGAATCATCCATACGGCCGGGTTCGCCGACCTCACCCGAGTGCGCCTGGTGGTCCGAGACGAGAACGAAACCCTCAACTACCTTCCCTTCTTCTCACCCCGCTTTGATTCCGCCCAGAAGGAACGCTTCCATATTGTTGGGGACGCCTGGTGGGGAGCTGAAGACCGGGAAGGCGGAGGCTTCCAACCTGCCTACCTCGCTTACACCGGGTCGGCCCAGCCCGAAGACTTCATGTCCTTCTATCCCCAGTCTCTCCCCGTCTGCCTCCCCCCCGATATCACTTGGGACTCGGTGCTCGACGAAGAGGTCTCCAGACGGGACGCGGCTGCACGGCTTCTGGAGTACATGGACACCATTACCGAAACCCATGAAGCGGTCCTGGGACTCCAGATGAACCTCACGAGCCCGGCGCACTCCCCTTCCCAGCCGGTCCCGGAAGCGGAACGAGCCGTTGCTTCCGTGCCGGCACTCACCGAGGCCGTGAACTCCGCCTCGGCAATCCAGCCCACCGGAGTTGCCCCGGACAAGACCTCGGGAGGACTGATGAAAGGGGTGGTCGTCCCTGACAAAGGAACCCAGAAGGAAGGGCAATTGGACGCCGGCGATTTGCCCAGCCGTCTTCCAGCAGTGGAAGACGCACAAGAGGAGCGGGAGTACCTGGATGAAGAGGTCGTTCCCTTCCTGTTTGTGACACGGACTTCCGTCACGCTGGCGCTCCGGGAACCCTCCGGAGAGGTAGTCGAAGTGGTGGAATTCCCGTCCCGAGATTTCCCGAAACTCTATCCATACCTTGAGCGGATGCGCGGAAAGGTGCTCAACGTGGGAGCTTCCATGGATCTCCCCATCTCCAGGCTCGTTTCGGTGGTTGATGCGGTTCGCTATCGCTGCGATGTCTACTCGATGTCTGGCAAGTGCAAGCACTGGGATCCGCTGATGCCCACCATATTTCTTTTCGCCGCTCCAGATGACCGCTTCGCACCAGACCAGGCCACCCCTCCGGAGGAAGCGCCGATTTTGGACGCGACCGCAGCACCGGCATCCCCGGAGGCCCCGGCCGAATTGAGCGCTGACGGCACGGAAGTCGAATCCGACGAGGACGACTCTGACGCCATCGAAGCGAAACTGAAGAAGCCGGCTGAGGTCCCCGGAGCCAACGTCAAGGGGAACTGATTGCTGCTGCGCCTCACCCCCACTCCATCGCCCCTGCTCATCGCTTGCGCCCTCCCCAATCCTCCGCACGATGGATTTCCCTCCCAACTCCCTGTGGACCCTCCCCACTTACTTGATTGGTCACAAGAGGCCCAGCGTCACGGCGTCGCCGTCTCGGCAGCGTCGAACCTTCTCCAATGGGCGAGCAAACTGAAGCGCCCCACGGACCAATTGGCGCAAACCAACGCGGAGATCCGCCGCAACGCCATCCACGATGCGCTGCGATGGGAACAAGGATGCCGGGAATGCATCCACCACCTGACGTCTGCGAGGGTCTCTCCCCCCATCTTGCTCAAAGGGGGTTCCCTTCGGTATCAATGTTATCCAGAGCCGTGGTGGCGCCCCAGCGACGACGTGGACCTTCTCCTGCCTGCTGAGGAGATTCCGGGCGCCTCTCGTGTCCTTGAAGAGATGGGATTCGTTCCCCTTACCCCCCACAAGAATCGCCCATGGAGCACCCTCCACGGGCACCAGCGGGCCTTCATTCGAGATGGATTCGTTGTGGAGCTTCACCACTCTCCAGACAACCTGGACCGCCCGGCGCTGCGCTATGAAGCCCTGGCCCCAGGCGCCACAGAGGAGTCCTTCGTGGGCACCCCGCACCTT
>CALFHQ010000879.1 GCA_937876385.1 uncultured Pseudomonadota bacterium | reverse complement strand
CATCCCGCCGTTGATTTTTTTGGGTTTGGGAGCCATGACCGATTTTGGTCCCCTGCTTTCCAATCCGAAGCTGTTGCTTCTGGGGGCCGCTGCGCAAACCGGAGTGTTCATCGCCTTTTTTGGGGCGTTGTTTTTCGGGTTCACCCTTCCCCAGGCTGCTTCCATTGGGATTATTGGGGGTGCTGACGGCCCCACGACGATCTTCCTTACCAACGCCAAAGCGCCCGAATTGTTGGGTGCCACAGCGGTGTCTGCCTATTCGTACATGGCCTTGGTGCCCTTGATCATTCCCCCCATCGTTCGACTCTTGACGACGAAGACCGAGCGGGAGATCTTGATGCCCCCGGTGCCTCCTGTGAGCAAGACGATGCGGATCCTGTTCCCCATCGTGACGTTTATCCTGGTGGGACTGCTGGTGCCGGCGTCGGTTCCTCTCATGGGGATGCTCATGCTGGGCAACCTCTTTAGGGAGTCTGGGGTCGTGCAGCGCCTCGCCGACGCTTCTCAAAACGAGATCACGAACATCTGCACGGTGCTCCTGGGACTCTCGATTTCGGTGAAAATGACCGGTGATGCTTTCCTGGATTGGCAAGTTCTGGGCATCTTCACCCTGGGGCTCATCGCATTTGCGTTCAGCATTGCCGGTGGCGTCCTGCTGGCGAAGTTTATGAACCTGTTCTTGAAGCAGAAGATCAATCCGATGATTGGTGCCGCTGGTCTGTCCGCAGTGCCTATGGCCGCTCGAGTGATTCAGGTTGAGGGGATGAAAGCCAACCCCAGAAATTATCTGCTGATGCACGCCATGGGTCCCAACGTCGCTGGAGTCATCGGAACCCTGGTGGCGGCTGGGTTGTTCATCTCTCTGGTGTAGTCTCCCTGAATTCGGTCTACAGCAAACTCTGGAAAATTCGAGTGGTGTTTACCAGCGGCGTGTCTTTTGAGCGAGCTGCCGCAGGTGGAGTTTGAACAGCCCTTCGTGTTCGTGTTCGTCAATTCCCTCGATACGGACGCTGAAGTAACCGGGGTCGGATTCCACCGGCTCGAGGATCATCTCCGTTTCTCCAAACAGACCGATTCTGGGAGCTTTGTCCGAGTACTCGATGGGGTAGCGAACTTGAACTCGAGATGAGGGAAAGGGCATGGCGGATTGTGTTGCCACTGCGAGACCTTCGGCTCCCAGGGCGATGAGGGTGCCTCGGTAGTGCATGTTGTGCACTGTGTAAACCACGGGAACTCGAACTCTGAACCTTCCCCGAAGCATGGAGAGGAAGCGTTCCCGGAGGGTTCGATAGGAAGCGGCAAGGGGGGTGCGGTCTGTGGGGGTGAAGGGTTCCATGCTGCTTGCCAGGGGGGGGAAATCGAAGACGGCATCCCCCGACGGCAAGAGCTTGATGGCGCTGCTGATTTCGATTCCGTACCCCATGTGGGTCTTCAGGAATTCGAGGAGTTCGTCGGCTCCCCCTTTTGAGAAAGCCCGTACCCATTGAACTCCCATGCCGTTGCGATTCTCCGACAGCCTGGGGGATGGGGCAGCACGGGCGACTCTTGCCAGGAGACGGATGGGAGGAACATCCCCATTCTCTTGAACGGTTTCCAGGATGAACAGGGTGCCCGATGGGAACATGACGTGGGTTTTCAGCAGGGCCCCACTCCGACTGACGTCGAGGGTCGAAACCTGGCTGTGCTCTTGACCATAATGGAACGTCAGTTCCAGTTCCTTGCTCTTCCTGTGGTTGATCCGTCTGTTTTCGGCGTCAGCCATTGGCCCTATCTCCGTAAGCCGCTCGAGGGCGGTGAACAACCGCCATCCGACAGTAAGGCCCTGGTCATTCAAATTTGCCGCCAGGGCCTGCGATAGATTCGGTTCGTAGCGCCGTCCAAAATCAGCCTCCACCATTCCGTTGCCTCTGTCAAGTGTTGCTTGAATAGAGAACGGTATTCAAACTGTCCGGTTTTCTCTTGAATCGATGGAACTCTCACTTACTGCCGCAGCGATGGCTGCGGCGTCCCCTTTGAGCAGCGTTCGCACATCGAGGAGAACGGCACCCTGGTGACTTCTGACCAGGATGGGGAGGGACCCTTTGCGAAGAGTTCTTTCCAGATCAACCTCGGAGAGCCCTTCAACTTTGACAGTCACTCCCATGGAAGGGAGCATTGCGCTGGGGAGCGAACCCCCTCCAACTCGTGACGTGCAGGGGGTCGTTGAGGCAGTTACACCGGGGATTCTCGACAACATCTCCCGCAGCGCTTCGGCCCGTGCTGCAAGCTCGACCGAGGGGGCAAAGAGGGCTCCCATCACCGGAATTTCGTCTCGACTGTTTCCCGCCAGGTAGCTCACCGCAGTGGCTTCCAATCCGGCCAGAGTGAGCTTGTCCGGGCGCAGAGCTCTCGTCAGTGGGTGCTTCTTCAAGCGGTCCACCAGTTCCTTACGTCCCAACACGATCCCAGCCTGGGGGCCACCCAACATTTTGTCCCCCGAGAAGGACACAAGGTCTACCCCTTCTCCCACAACCTGCTGAACCCTGTCCTCCCCTGTCAGACCTGCCAACTGCAAGTCCTCCAGGAGGCCGCTGCCGAGATCCTCGTAGAATGGGATTTGCGATCTGCGAGCCAGGGCGACCAATTCACTTCGGGGTACCTCGTGGGTGAAACCCTCAATAGTGTAGTTGCTCCAGTGGGCTTTCATGATAAGCCCGGTGTCCTCCCCGATGGCCCCTTCGAAATCCTTCAGGTGCACCTTGTTGGTGGTCCCCACCTCCCGCATTCGGGCGCCCCCCTGAGCCATGATTTCCGGGAGCCGAAAGGACCCTCCGATTTCGATGAGTTCGTTTCGAGGAATGACCACGTCACGACCCCGAGCAAAGGCGGTGAGTACCAGAAGGACAGCCGCCGCGTTGTTGTTCACGACCACACACCCTTCTGCCCCGGTAAGGAGGGTCATGATTCGTTCCAGGTGGGTGAATCGAGAACCCCGAGAACCCTCTTCAAGATCGTATTCCAGATTCGAGTACCGGGTGGCAATCTCCTCCATTCGCTTCCAGATCGAGGCTCCCAGCGGGGCGCGCCCCAAGTTCGTGTGCACCACAACCCCGGTGGCGTTGATCACCGGCACGAGGCTGGGACTCAGCAGCTTCGAGAGCTGAAGATTGACCAACCTCTCGACAACGTCACCGGCAATCTTTCCTTCTTCCAGCGGATAGGGGCATTGATCGGCACCAAGGAGCTCCTCTCGAAGGTCCTCCATCACCCGCCGGGAAGCCAGAGTCAATAGGGATTCGGGAAGGCTCTGGTCGTCGACACGAGCCTTTATCGTGTCCACCGAAGGGAGATAACGAAAGAGCGACTTACCCACTTTCTTCCTCGCTGTAGGTGGTTGGGGCGTTCCACGGCTGGCTGCGCAAGTCGACGTCGGGCCACAACTCAAGGCACCCATCCAGGATGCGAGCCGGCGGGGCGTAGAACCACATCTGCTCTCCGGATATCGGATGGTGCAAGCCGAGGAGGGCCGCGTGAAGCAGGGCTCCGTCCTGAAAGTGTCTGGAGGCAAAGGCTGCGGAAGCCAGCGCCCGTCGCTGGGGACCGTACATGGTGTCACCGAGAATGGGGAGGTTGTTCTCTGACAGGTGTACCCGGATCTGATGAGTTCTTCCGGTGAGAATTCGGATGGCCAGGAGAGCGTGGCGGC
>CALFHQ010000878.1 GCA_937876385.1 uncultured Pseudomonadota bacterium | reverse complement strand
CGTGCCGGCACTCGGTGGCGACGGAGGGTCTCCATCATGGACGGCTGGTGCGCCACCAGGCCATCTGCGAGTTGTCCCAGCATGAAGTGAAAGACCGGTGCGTGGGGTTTTCGTTCGAGGACTCCGCTTCTCAGGTTGTACACGGTGTGAAGGGTGATGACGCTGGCAACCTTCTGCCTGCGCAATCCTCTCAGCAGCTTCTCCAGGGAGGTTCCCATGCCAAAGATATCGGGAGCGTGCTGGATGTGTATCAAGTCGAGGTCGTTTTCTCGGGTGGCCCGGAGCACCGACGGATGCCAGGCATCTCCACGAGAGAACACGGGCTGAACTCGCACCGATTCGACCTGCTGCTCCCCCCCTTCCTCGCTGAGAACAAGGACCGGTTCACCCAGCGTCTCCGCCACATGGAGAGACAGCTTCTCGGTGTAGGTTCCAATTCCGCAATGTTGAGGGGGATAGGTGCTCAGAAATCCGATTCGCACGGCATCTCCTTTCGCAGTGAGACCAGGGAGAGTCAGTTTTCCAGATCCAGCAGTGAACGAAGACCGGGACGATTCTGTATCAGGTCGTGGGCAGCATCCAAGTCGGTCTGGTTGTCCACCTCGATCCAGCCATGCCCCGAAAGGTCACAGATTCCAGCGTGGACCCCGTGATCAGCCATGGTCTGGAGAATCTTCTCCACATTGGCGGACTCCCCATGAATCTCCAAGGTTCGATCAGCCCACTCCCGGTAGGTATCTACAGCAGAAGTCGGGACTCGAGTCATTCCGATATACCCACAATCCCACTTAGTGAGCTTCTTGTCCATGAGGAGGACGCCGCCATCGTCGTTCAACTTTACCTTCATATCGTCGTCGGTGAGGTTCCGATCCCGGTCGCAAGCGGCTGTGATCTGCCCATCACAGGCGACGAGCTGTCGAATCATCTCTTTGGGATGAACGTGGTCGGCATTCATCAAGAGGAATCCCGACTTCACGTGGGGCAATGCGGCCTTCACCGTGAGGATGCTCCCCTTCTTGTAATCTTCATTCTTCACCAGCTTGAGGGGGCGGGTGGCGTGCTCCTGGACGTGACGACTCAGAGTCTCAAACTCAAATCCACCAACGACAATGACCTCTTCCACTTCCTCCAAATCGATGGAAGCGAAGATGTAATCGATGATGGCATGTCCCTTCAATCCGAGGAGCGTTTTGGGGATAGAGCGTGTCAGCTCCTTGAGGCGAGAACCCAACCCTGCTGCCAGAAGAACAACCTGCATTTGGACCACCTTGAAGTGTGTCGGCGGCGCCATGACCGCAAGGGGGTACTACACCGCAAACCGTTGATTTGTCAAGGATTGTCTCGATTTTGACGGGCTTTGCGAGGGGGTCCTCCCAGGGCTGCGAAGACGCCGGGAATGCCGTTGGCGAGGAGTCCCTTCAGGCGCATGATGACCGCAATGATGAGCCCCGTTCCGCCATCCAGACCCAGCAGTGCAAAAATCAGGTAGCCTGTCCCCTCGGTGACTCCGATGCGCACAGGAAAGAGCATGATGAGATACCCTGAGACGCTCAAGGCTGCGTACAGGAGGGCGATGAGCCCCACACCGTAGTCAAGCCCCACCAATCGCATGGCAACGCCCCAGGAGACCATGGCGACTATCCGGGCGAGGCTCTGATACAAAAGGATGGCGTAGTAGGCTTTTGGGGAGTCCTTCTTGAAGCTGCGCATACGGTCATCCAGTTCGTGGGCGGCCTTGGCAATCCCCTGGGTGTCCTGTCGCAGGACTCGAATCTTCTTGAGGAAGCGGACTCCCATCTCCAATGCGCCAAAGTGCAGCAGCACCTTGAAGACAAAGTACGGAGCCAGCGCCACCACCGACGCCCCGACAACAAGCCAGGCCATGAGGGGGTCCACGCCATGCCCCACGACCACGGCAAACAGCGAGGCAACCACCGCCACAGCAGGTCTTGACAGTTTGAACAGGTAGTTCCACAACACCGTGCCCTGAATGGCCTCGGAGGTGCTCACATGACGGGTCAGCAGAGTCCCCTTCACCGCTTCCCCGGCCTCCCAGGGAATGATGATGTTCACGATGGCACCGGCACCGCTGTACGCCATGGAACGCAACGCCCCGACCCGCCCGAAGAGGGCCGCGTTGAAGGCAGCGGAATCGAGGAAGGTCTCGACAAACCCGAGGAGCAAGAGCAACACCGCGCCGGTCCAGCCGACCCGCTCGAAGGAGTCCCCTATTTCGTCCCAACCGATGCGGTCCAGGAGCCAAACCAGCAGTCCAACGGCCAGGAAGAAGAGGGCCGTCCGCACCACTTTCTTTAGGGTTGCCCTGCCCATCTACCACCGCGCTCGCATGATGACGATATGAATGAACAACAGCACAACGTTCACAACTCCCATGATGGCACTTGCAAGGACCAGCACATGCATGAACTGGAACACCGCGGCCACAAAGAAGAGGAGGAGAATCGAGTCCTTGCAAAACAGCTTCTTGAAGTAGAACCACGCCGACTTGCTGCGCTGTACCTGCTTTCTCGGCTTGTAGGCTTCCCACCACCAGTACAGCCCCAGCCCATGCTTCCACTTGCAATGCCAGTGAACCAACGCATAGAGGAAGGCACTGCCGCCACCAAACAGCCCCAGCCAGATCCAGTACTCAGGGAAGTTCATGAACCAGACAATGTGGAAGGCAGCGGCAATAATGATGGCTGCGTTCAGTATCTCGTCGCAGACAGAATCTAGATAGGCGCCAAAGTCAGAGCTCTGGTACCGCATTCTGGCCAGCTCGCCGTCGATGCCGTCCCAGATGGAATTGACGTGTAGGAGGAAGGTCCCGGCTACGGCCCAGGCCCAACCTCCCAAGAAGAGCAGAGCTACTCCGATAACGCCCACAACGAAGGCAGCGAAGGTGGTTTGGTTCGGGGTAATCCCCGTGTCCACGATGAGCTTGGAAAATCGAATGGAGATGGGGCGATTCATGTAGATGGCCACAAGACCACCCGGTCGATACTGTAGCCGCTTCAAAAGGCTCCACGTGGCCTCTTTGGCTTCCGCCTGCGACGTCACCTTCCCCCAATACGAGCCTTCCAGGGGCAGTTCTCGAAGGGTGACCCCCTCCTGGCCACGAAGCCATTCCACCGCCTTGTCTACCTGGGAGGAGTAATCTACGTCGTCCAGGGTTGCCAGAAGCTTGGCCGCTTCCACACCAACCACGCACACTGGGGGGAGCGACAGTCCAGGGGCTGATGGGACAAGCACTTCGTTGGGCTCACAAGCGGAAGCGTTTTCCACCACGGCCTCTACGGCATACTGATCAAACGCCCAACTCCCCGAGGCGATGACCACGGGGCGAACTGCACCTTCCAGGGTGCCTTTTACGCCTCCCGAGTCCAACCGACCTGCCAGGGCCTTCTCCGCCTTGAATCCTCGAACCCATCGTTCATCAAGGGCCAGGGTGGCAACCTTGATGGACTCCTGTCCGGGGGCCGGAACCACCCAGGCTTCAAAGCCCTGGTTTACAAAACCTTCTTCAAGCTGTGGACGTTGAATTGCAGTGGACTCGTTCATGGGACAGAAGCCTCCATTGGTCGCGGCGCAACAGGGATTTAGCAGTCGGGCTGGACTTTGTCAACCCAGGGCCACTTGACAAATAGACAGGGCCAGGTTCAGAAGCTGATCTGCTTCTTCTCAAACATGCGAACCAACTCCTTCTTGTCGGCGGAGCGGCTGAGCGCCTCCTTGGGATCCACCTTCTTCTCCATCACGTGGCGCATCAGCTCCTCGTTCAAGAGAGTGTTCCCGAGGGCCTTGCCCGTCTGCATGATGCTAAGGATTTGGTGGTTCTTTGCCTCTCTAATGAGGTTCGAGATGGCCGAGTTGTTCACCATGATCTCGTAGGCAGCGATTCTCCCTCCCCCCATCTTTCTGCATAGGTTCTGGGCAACGACACCCACGAGAGACTCCGCCAGACTGGAGCGAACTCGGTTCTGCTCTTCTGCCGGGAACATCTCGATAATTCGCTCCACAGTTCCAATGGCCGTGGTGGTGTGCAACGTACCAAACACAAGGTGCCCCGTGTTGGCAATTTCCAGAGCAAGACTGACGGTTTCGAGGTCTCGCATTTCCCCCACAAGAACAATGTCCGGGTCCTCTCGAAGAGCCGCTCGAAGGGCTCGGTTGAAGGACGCCGTGTCCCTGCCCAATTCCCGCTGATTTACCAGACAAGCGGCACTCTTGTGCACGAACTCGATGGGGTCTTCCAACGTGATGATGTGCCCCTTGTGGGTCTGATTGATGTGGTGAATCATGGCTGCCAAGGTAGTGGACTTCCCACTTCCCGTGGGACCTGTGACCAACACCATCCCCTTGAGCGACTCGCAGAACTTCGACACCACCGGGGGCAATCCGAGCTGATCCATGGTGAGAATCTTCATGGGGATCACTCGCATCACAGTCCCTACCCCACCGGCATCCCGGAAAATGTTCACACGAAAACGGGCAAGTCCTTCAATGGCGTGAGCGAAGTCAGCATCGTTGGTCTCTTCGAATTCGGCCAGAGCCTCTTCGGGCATCACCGGCTTCAGCATCTCGAAAACATCATCGGCGCCCAGTCTCGGAGCTCCCTTGATGGTCAACATGTCTCCGTCGATTCGCCACCGAGGGGTCTCCTTTGCGGTGAGGTGGAGGTCACTGGCTCCTTCGGCCACCATTCTCCGCAGCAGAGTCTCCAGATTCACGGACCCACCCGAGATGGTCGGTCCGCTGTCTCCAGCGCTCGACGTGATCCCCCCTCCGTATTGCTCGAGAAGGGCGGAGAACTGCTCTGCCCGCACCGAAACCGTGGCGATTTCCATGCTCGGCAATTGCCTCTTTATCAAGCTCATCAACTTCGGCGTGGGGCTGTCAACAAATCCAATGGTGGCCGACTGACCGTCTTTCTTCACCGGCACGACTCGATGGCGCTGGATGAAGTCCACGGGGAGCAACTCCAGCACATCGGCGGAGGGCGGGTTGCTGGTGAGGTCGAATTCGTTGCCGGCAGCGTGGCGGTCCGCCCGGATCAGTCGGTTCGCCAGCGACTTGCAGATGGCCTTGCCGAACTCCGGCGTTCGCTCCATGATGGCATCGAAGAGTCGCTTCTCCAACTTCAAAGCGAGGGTCGGCTTGAAGGCCACCACGGTAGCACTTCGAGGTTCACCGGTGATGAGCCCCATCTCCCCGATTCCGTCGCTGGCCCCCAACTCGGCCAGTTTCAAGTTTTCTCCACTCTCTTCTTGGCGAACGAACACAGCCGCCGCTCCAGAAAGAATGATGAAGAACGCGTCGGAGGGCTTCCCCTGGGCCACAATGATCTCCCGCGGTGCGAACTTCAGCAGGCGACAGGAGTTGGCCATTTGAGCCAACAATCCTTCGTCCAAAGTGGAAAACAACATCGACCGCTTTAGGGCCGCCACAATCTTCCCGAAGACATCGCCTTGAATCGGAACTGTTTCCATAGACTATCTCCCAATGGTGCCTAAACCGCGTCATCTCAGACAGCGAGCCAACCCTGTTTGATTGTCAATCAACAGGATCCTGCTTAGAACCTGAGACTGTACAAATTGTGCAACTTACAGTCGGCGAGTATAGCGTCACATGGGGGAGAGAACAAGAAGGAGTGAGGCAGGAAATCCTTGCGGGGTCTTAGAAGCCCATGTCCGGCATGCAGAAGCCCATGTCGCAAACTTCCCCTTGACCGCAATCGTCGTCGGTTTCGCAGGAGCCGTCGCCCATATCGATGATGCAGATAGACGCCTGGCAGACTTCGCCGTTGGCGCAGTCGTCGTCGGTCTCGCAAGTGTCGACTGAGGTGTCGGGAACGCACTCCGTCCCGTGGCAGACCTGGCCTGCGTCACAGTCGTCGTCGGTCGCGCAATCATCGCCGATGCCGAACCCCATGCTGCAGTAACCCAGTCCACCAAAGAGATCCTCGCAGGTCTGACCCGAGGGGCAGTCGGCGGCGGTCAGGCAGGCGCCCATGAGGCAAATGGCGGCCTTCGAGGGGATGATTCGGCTTCCGTCAGCCTTGACGTTGCAGACAGAACCGCCGAAGTCCTTCGGGCAGGCGCCGTCGGCACCGCAACCGGGCATGGCGTAACATTCGTTCTGGCTTCCATCTTCGGCATCGCCCATGAAGCAGAGCTGCTCGCTGGCACAACCGTCAGTGAGGTCAGGCTTCCAGGTGCACGCAGTCTTGGGCTGGGCAACAGGAGCGACGCACGCACCCATCTGGCAAACCTGGGTGGACGCGCACTGGTCGTCGGAGGAGCAGCCCGAGGGTGCTGCCTTGCCGTGGCATCGGCCTTCGTTGAAGAATTCATCGTCGATGACGCAGTATTCGTCGCTGGCGCAGTTCTCGTCGCTGGTGCAACCGTTGGCGCAGATGCCGTTCCAGCAGTACTGGCCGGTCTGGCACAAGCCGCCGCACATGTCGGAAGAGCTGTTGTTGTTGTTGTTATTGTTGTTGGCGTTGTTGGTGTCGTCATCGCCGCCACCACAAGCCGAAAGGCCCAAAGCCATCACTGCAAAGAGCACCAGAGTCCACTTTCTCATCTTGATTCCTCCAGAACGGTTGGTTCGTAACTGCCGGACTCGGTCCGACACATGCGTTTTACCACAATTTCCCGGGGATTTTACTGACATGGGCTGCCCTGTCCAGCCCATTTTTTTCTCAAAACCCACAAAAGGTTCTCCCATGGGGACGAGACCCGCTGGGCTGGCGGTGCTGAGACCTGCGCCGGACTGGTGCGGTTTCGTGGTTAGTGCTTGACTCTTGGGCGATTCGTTTGGAAACTGTCTGATAACTACCGTCGGAGTCCCCATGCGTAGCGTCGCACAATTTCTGGTCTTGTTGCTTGCCCTTGCCGGCATGGCGCCGGAGCCCGAAGTGTGCACCGGGGTCGACCACGACCCGCAT
>CALFHQ010000877.1 GCA_937876385.1 uncultured Pseudomonadota bacterium | reverse complement strand
GTGGATCCGTTGGATTCCAGGTTGTCTTCACCCAGAAGTTTCGAGCCTCGGGAAAGTGGTCCATATACACGTTCACATTGGCCGGTTCATTGTCAAACGTGGCCACCACCGACCCGTGAAGAGACTTCACCAGAGCCAGGGCTCGGGCCTTGTAGTCGGCGTCTTTCTCTTTCGGGTTCTTCTTCAGTTCGAGCTCCGCCCGCCCGGTCCAGAAGGGAAAGCCTCGCGTCGTCAATGACCGGGCCGTTCCCTGCTCCATTCCGGTGGTCAAGCCTCGCGCGCTGACACCACGACCTGTCAGGTAATACACCAACGCCCCTGCGTTGTAGCACGCCCAGACATAGTCCACTGCCCCGGGGTTGGGCAGGTCGAAGGCGCTGTAGGTATCCGAAAAGAAAAGCCCGGACCAGAATTCCTTGAAAGGCCCCAGAGCCTCGTTGTTTGGACTCAATCCCGCAGCGACCAGGGCGTCGGTGACGCTCCAACCCATTTGGGAGGGAACCAGTGTCTGAGACAGCTCATAGAAATCCGGGTACTGGCGCCTGTGGTCGGCGGCAAATTCACGAATGATGAGCAGGTCACGTTGGGAAGTGCAAAACAGCGTATCGTCGAGGTCAAAGAGAACGATGGGGAGCCGTTCAGCCCCCACCGTCATCTCGATGTCGGCAAGAACTTGTAGAAGCTGCAATTGAGTACTCATGGGATACTCCGGTGTGGATAAACAGTTGGTGTCATTCCGGTCGAGTCGCCAGAGACGGACGGAACTCGTTGCATGTGTTGTCCCAACCCTTTGGCCGGAGCTCCTCGGGGGGAACGTCCGTTCCGGGATTCGCATCGTAGGGCCCACATCCAGTATCAACTTGAGTGCAGGCGTAGCTGTTTTGTGCGCTGCAAAATGCCCACGCACCAGCCCATGTCTTGCAACGAGAAGGAATGATGTTGTCGTCAAGCTTCTCCTGGATGCACAAGGTAAGCGCATCCTCTGGACGAACCTTGTTTACCCATCGGTCCTCGCATTCCCCAAGAACGACCTTCGGATCCTTTGGATCCGCCTGGGCCATGGCCATCAACCAGCAGGCCACGACAAAGTCCTTGGCTTCGTTCTCCATCAGATCCTGGTCCCCAGCAGCGCACCCGGCGTCTTCCTTGCAGCATCCATAAGAGGTGACGTCGGGGTGATTGCATCCGATCCAGGGAACAAGAAGGCCCGAATCCCCAAGGACACTCGCGTCGGCTTCCAGGATCCCGACGGGGATATCCTTCGCCTTGACGAGGTTCCCCCATGTCGTCCTGGCCTGGCGACCCATGATGGCAACAGGGAGTGCCTTGTCACCACCGCCGGGGTTGGAGAGCAGTTCGAGCATGGGTGCAAGGTAGTCGCCTGCACCAGCCGAATTCGCGAAATACTTCAGCGCATCGGGAAGCTGCGCAGCTTCATTGGAGCCGGCAGCAACGATGGGGCGAGCGTCTACGATGGTCTCGTACGCCTCCGGATTATCGGCACCAGCCGCCCCCAACACCCGAGCCCAACGGCACATGGTGAAGTTGTTGAGATAGTCCATCCCCTCAATGGCGGGCACCGGGGGATAGTCGAGGAACAGCACGGTCTTCTGAGCGGCCATGGGCAAGCCCAACGGCAGGAAAGGAGCCCAGGGTGCCGTCTTTGACTTCTCCGGGTCCCAGCAGTCCTTTGTCTCCTTGCAGGCTTGAACACCGAGCAAGGCCTGGCCGGCGTGCTTTGCATCGAGAAAGGCCGGGTGAACCTTGCGGTACAACTCGGTGATCTCGTTCACCTGGTCGATGACCACGATGACGGGGTCGTTTTCCCCTGCCACCAGCACCTTCACCGTAGCACCATCCAAGCCATCCCTGCGCAGGGACTGCTCGGTGAAGGTCTTGATGGTAGCGCCCAAGTCGCCATACTGTTGGCTCTTGTAAGCGTCAGGAAGCCAGGAGTTGTCGGGATACAGGGCCCTCACTGTGGCCAGCGTCCCGATAGAGTACGTTGTTTCCAGACTGGCCGGAGGTTGCTCCGAACGGCAGCCAGAGGCGGCAACCAGAAGGGTCACGAAAAGAACGAAGAGAATGTACAAACGTCTCATCGTTCCTCCTCCGGGGGAAAGTTCTTGTCCCATGGCGGCACCAGAACCGGTGCATCGGTTCGTGGTTGTGACTGCGTAAGAATGGACTCGAAAGTGGGTGCGTCCTGGAGGCGGTCACCCATCCCCCAGCGAGCACGAGGGACTCCAAACCAGTCCAGGAGTGTGGCAGCGAAGGACG
>CALFHQ010000876.1 GCA_937876385.1 uncultured Pseudomonadota bacterium | reverse complement strand
AAGTGAAAGTCACCGAAATCGAACTGGACTTGAACCAGGTCGAGATGGAAAAAATCGAAATGCAGACCCAGATGCTTCTCCTCAAAGAGAAGATCGACCGGGCCGTGCAGGCGCTTATCGCTATGGCCAAGCGAAATGTTCCTGTCGAGAAGATGATTGAACGAGTCAAGAAGGAAGACATCTATCGCCGCTTCAAGAGTGCCCAGTTGGACCTCCTGAAAGAGGGTGGAGTGGACTCCCGGGTAATTCAGGAAGTGGAAACTGTTGCCGGTATCAATAAGACCGGAGGCGGCTCCGTAGCCATCGTTGGTTCCGACTCCCTGGAATGGCCTTTCGAAGGCGACTACTGGTCCGATGAACTCTGGGGCTTCCGTAGCTTCCTGAAACAGGAGTGCATGAAATGAGAAAACTGGGCATCGTCCTCCTGCTGATGTTGTTTGCAGTTCCGGCCTACGCTCAGGAGTTGGAACGCGGCACGAAGAAGAAGAGAGAACTGATCAAGATCGAGGCCAAAAAGGCCAAAGACACTCAGGTACGCTGTGAGTACAACGCAGACTGCCCCGAAGGGCAGGTGTGTGACCCCATCAAGGCGTTCTGTGTCGAGAAATCGATGTCCCTCACCGAATATGAGGCAGCCTCTTTGACAAAAGAGGTTGAGCGGATGCAGGAGAAGATGTCTACCCTGCGCCAAACGACCATCGAAAAAATGGAAGCTCTTCTTGCCGCACAGCCATACTACGAGAACAAGGCGGAGATCTACTTCCGCCTGGCCGAAACCTACTGGCAGGAGAACCATTACCAGTATCTCAAAGCACGAAAAGAGTGGATGAGTACTATGGACAAGTTCGAGGAAGGACTTGTCAAGACGAAGCCAGCAGAACCTGAAGAGAACTATGACAAGTCGTTGGACTACTATCGACGGGTGCTCCGGGAATTTCCCGATTACTCCCGAATCGATGAAGTCCTGTACTACATGGGAAGAGGGGCCCTGGAAGCAGGTCGAACTCGAAAGGACGTTCAGCTCCAGCGGGAAGGCGTCAAGCACTTCACCAACCTGGTTCAGAACTACCCCGACAGCCGACTCATCCCCCAGGCCCTTCTTCACCTCGCTGAGTACTACTTCGACACAAGCTCCCTGTACTACGCCAAGGTCAACTACGAAAAGATCATCAACAACTACCCCGAAGCCACGATGTACAACTACGCCCTCTACAAGCTGGCGTGGGTGTACTACAACCTCACCGAGTTCGAAAAGGGTCTCGAGAAATTCCACGCCGTTGTCGACGCCATCAAGTTCGCCGGCGAGAAGGCCAAAGTGGAGTTTAGAGAGCAGGCCCTGAACGACATGGTCCTCTCCTATGTGGAAGTTCCTGAAGGTTGGCAACGAGCCCGAGACTACTACGTCAAGGAAATCGGAGAAGACGCCGCATACAAGAAGCTCCACACCATGGGAGAACTCTACGTCGGGCAGGGAAAAGACAAGGAAGCCCTGGAGCTCTATTACCACTTCATTAACAAGTGGCCCAACAGCCCCCGAATCCCCGCCTACTACCAGACCATCATGGACATCGCCAACAAGAAGGCCGACTGGAACTTCATCGAACAGGTCGTTGGCGAAATCCTCAGATACTTCAAGAAGGAATCTCCCTGGATGCTCGCAAACCAGGAAGAAAACCCGGAGTCTGTAGAGACAGCCATGAAGATGACCGAAGAGCTCATCTTCTACGTCGCCAACCACTACCACGTGGACGCAGACAAGCTGGAGCAGAAAGGGCAAAAAGAAGCGTCAGAGACCGCCTACATGAAGGCAGCAGAATACTACGCTGAATACCTGAAGCGCTTCCCCAACTCACCCCGCTCCTACGAAGTCAACTTCTGGTACGCTGAAATCTTGTACTTCAACTTGCACGACTATGCCAACGCAGCCACCCAGTACAACTTC
>CALFHQ010000875.1 GCA_937876385.1 uncultured Pseudomonadota bacterium | reverse complement strand
AGTATTGCTCGAATGTGTGCGGCCACCGGAGTGCGGTTGCATCTGGTAGCACCTCTGGGGTTCACCCTGGATGACAAGTACTTGAAGCGAGCGGGGCTGGACTACTGGAACGACGTGTGTGTCGGTGTTCACAAGGACTTCGAGACCTTCCTTTCTACGGTGGGGGGTCGCCGGATGTGGTTCTTGAGCAAGAAGGCGAAGGCCAGCTACGCCGAAGTTGAATTTGGCGAGGACGACGTCTTCGTGTTCGGCTCCGAGAGCAAGGGACTTCCGGAGGACTTGCTGGAACGTTTCGGCGCGAAGTCTTTGCGAATTCCGATTCGCCCGGCGGTTCGCAGTTTAAACCTGTCGGCAGCGACGCATATCGTTGTATACCATGCCCTGTCGCAGTTGAACTTCCCGGGAATCCTACCTGATGACTGAATCTTGCCCCTGGAACTTGTGTCCCCCGAGAGTTCTGAATATACTTGCCATTGTTTTCAGTGAAAGAAAGGCGTCCCGGCCGTGGGTTTCTTGCAACAAGGCATTCCCGCGTCCGACGCACATGACTGGAGGAATCGAATGAGACAGCTCACAGCAATCAGTGCCTTCCTGGCCGTCACCGTTTTTTTGGTCTCCACCGCTGATGCGCAATGGGGACGTCGCCAGGCCCCCCGCTACCAGGGTTTGGAGATGATGGGAGGGGCCGGGCTCAACATGTGCATGGAGAGTGGCGATGCTTCCTGCGACAACGTCGACCCTAGTGCGGCCATCTTCCTCGCTGCCGGGTATCGATTCTCGGCCTTGTTCGGCCTCTACCTGGACTTCAACTACGGTTGGTTCTCCGTGGATCGGGGAGACAGCCCTACGACCATGCAGGTGATGCCCACGGCCCGCTTTTTTGGGGTGCTCAAGGGAGCCGAGTTCTTCGGCGGGATCGGCTTTGGCTATTCTCAGTACAAGATTACCGACGGCGACTTCTCGCGGACCTGGTCTTCCTGGACGAACCTGAAGCTTGAAGTGGGCGGCGACATTGAGATTTCCAGAAACCTCTATTTGGGTGCTGCCGTGGAGTACGTGTTCAACATGAACGAGATGGGCAAGGTGTGCCAGGAATCTGGGGGGGCTGAAGCTTGCGGTGACAACAAG
>CALFHQ010000874.1 GCA_937876385.1 uncultured Pseudomonadota bacterium | reverse complement strand
ACCATCCAGAGTCCTTTTCAAAAGGGATTGGATCGTCGTTGGGTGGAGCAGACACTCTCTGGCCTCCCGGAGCATCCCCATTACCTGCTGGAGTTGTCGCCCCTGGCCGAACCCAACGTCCAGCGAAACGGCGAGGATCGTTGCTATCACTGCAAGCGATTGCTCTTTGGGGCCGTGTCAACATTGGCCCGCACTCGAGGCCTCGACCATGTCTTGGACGGTTCAAACGCCAGTGACGATGCAAGCACACGCCCGGGTTCTCGAGCTGCCAAAGAGCTGGGGGTTCGCTCTCCTCTTCGGGAGTTGGGCATCGGGAAGGAAGAGATTCGCTCCATGTTGCGCTGGCTCGGCAGGGGAGAATGGATTCGACCATCGAACTCCTGCCTGGCAACCCGGATTCAAACCGGGACCCCGATCCTCTCCGATGATCTGATTCGGGTTGAGAAGGCGGAAGAGGGTCTTAGAGAGCTGGGGTTCGAGGTCTATCGCGTTCGCCTCCGAGGAGGCTTCGCCCTTCTTGAGCTGGGCCGGGAGGAGTTGGCGCAAATGGACAACGCTCTCTTTGCTCGCAAGGTCGAGGAGTGTGTTGTCGCTACGGGCTTTGCCGGCATCGTGGGCATCAGCCCCCGCTAACGTTCTTCCACTTGCACCTGGATGGTTCCTCCCCCCTTTCGCTTCCATCTCATCACAGGGAGGGGGTCGTCTCCATCGCACCGAAACGAGAGGGGGATTGACCCGTCCTGGGAGAAGTCCTTTTCAGTGAACTCCTTCTGACGCTTCCCGCTTCTTCCACCTTGAAAAAGGAGCACCCCTTCCTGAACCACTCGATAGCCCATCTCTGTGAAGAGGAGGAGTCTGCAGCGACCGTTCTGGTTCGACACGAGCACAGCTTCTTCCGGGGCATTGGGTGTGGAATCACGTGCCAGCACCATGCGTCCGACACCTTCCCGGCGGATTCGGTGCGCTTCTCGACCCACCGGGCTTCTTCGGGAGAACCGTCGGTCGACATCCGCGAGGAAGCGCAGATTTTCCATCGAGTAGACCTGGGCAAGGATTCGTAGAACGGCAACCTGAGCGGACTCCTGAGCGGACTCGAAGTACACGGCCAGCTCTCTTTCCACTCCTTCTCCCCCGAGCACTTCGAGAGTTTGGAGGGAGGCGTTTGCGATTTGCGGATTGCGATGGTGAAGGAGGGCTGCGATGCGTGGCCGGGCGCTGGTGATCCGTCGGCGAGCAACTGCGCCCAGGGCGTGGCGAAGGACAGGTACGGAGTCAGAGTTCAAGGCAGCATCGATGAGCCGCTTGCATGCTTTGGAAGCTCGGGCGCAGACGACGTCGACGGCAATGGACTGGAGGGTTCCATCCATGGATTCGAAGGTTGCCAGCACACGACTTCGGGCTTCCATGGCACCGGTTCCCCAGAGAGACACCAGCGCCAGACGCCTTACGTCAGGGTCCTGGTGCTTCAACAGTAGAGCCACTGCGTCTGGGTCGCGACGTGCGATGCGAGAGAGGATAACCAAGGCCGAAGGGTGCAACTCCGGCCGCTCCTCCACCTCGGCAACCAGCGGGTCGATGACCTTTGCGCCCATGGAGACCAGGGTCCATTCGGCCTCTTGAACGAGGTTTGCATCGGCCAGATGGATGGCAACATACTGGAGCAGTTTCCTGGCCACCGAAGGATAGGGGAAGGCGCTCAGTTCTCTCAAGATGGAGAGGGCTTCTTTCTCGTCGGCGCCGTTAACGACACGACTGAACTTGGCGAGGCCCTCGGCTTCACGCTGCGAGACGCCGTTGGGGGTCTGTGCCATAGCCCCTTGGGAGCAGACGAGTGCGAGGAACAAACTGAGGATGCCGACCATGCGAGTCACAAAGGTGTCCTCCCATCAAAGAGACCTGCAGTACCGAGATGATAGAGGGTC
>CALFHQ010000873.1 GCA_937876385.1 uncultured Pseudomonadota bacterium | reverse complement strand
GTCAGACCAATCTCGGCATCGAGAACCAGCGTGAACCACCACGATGACCACCTGAGCTCCTTCCTCTTTCACTTTCTTCAGGTTCTTCAGGATTTCAGGGGCCATGGGACGGAATTCCAGGTTCTTGTCAACATAGTCCGGGGTGATGGACACGGTTTCCGGGGTGGTTGCTCCGATGATGGCGAACTTCACCCCCGCCAGTTCCAGCATTGTGTACGGTTCAAATCCCTTCCACGCCACGGGTTCCCCGGTGGCTCGGTCGTACACGTTGCAGGCCAGGAAAGGGAATTTGGCTTCGGAAGCCCTTGCCTTGAGGGCACCGAAGGGGTCGTTTGTATCATCGGGCGCGTCGCCCACGGCTCCGAAGTCGAACTCGTGGTTACCCAGGGTAGTGGAGCGGTAACCCAGGCGGTTCATTGCCTTCACCACAGTCGCTCCCTCGAAGACGTTGGACAGCATGTGTCCCTGAAACATGTCCCCGGCATCCACAAGCAGGACGCGATTGTCGAACTGGCGCTTGAGAATGTCTACATATCCGGCGAGCCAGTCGAATCCGCCCACGGTAACCACCCCGCTGCCATCGGCCATGAGCCTCGTTGATGCATATTTCTGGGGGAGGATGAAACCGTGGAGATCGTTCGTCTGGGCCACGGCAAAGGAGATCTCGTCTCCAACCAGTTCGGGCTCCGGAGGGGCTTGATGCGCTGATGGTTGGACCTCTTCGACGGGAGGTTCCTGGTCCTTTGTCGCCGCAGGTTCGGGTGAAGCCGCAGGTTCGGGTGTAGCCGCAGGTTTGATGGGTGCCGCCGGTTCGACGCCGGCTGTTTGAGAGGCCGTGGAGGGTGGCTCTTGTTTGGGCGTCTCGGTGTTCGTCGTGGTGGTTTCCCGGACGGTTGGGGCATCCTTGGTACAGGCTGTCACCATTGTCGCCACGAAGAGAGCCAGAATAGTCGTCAGAAGTGCCTTTCTCATCCACATCTCCATCTCATCCAAAGGGTGGGAGGGGTACGCGCCGGGCTTGGACCATGCCTGAGCGAGCACGGGGTAACGATAGGCCAGCTACCACTTGTTTGCAATGCGCTTGCGGGATCCCGTCGACTTCTGATAGCTTCGTTGGCTGAGGTGATCGAACAATGCACGGTGTTTGGACAAATTTGTTGTTTCTACTGGTGTTTGCAGGGGAGTCCCCGAACCCGGGTGTCTGCGAATTCATGTCCGTACGAGAGCCGCCAAAGGAGGCGGAGAGTTTTGTTGGGGCACGAATGGCCCAGGAAAAGGGAGACTATTCGGGGGCGCTCAGGATGTTTCGAAAACGAACTCGAGAGTTGTCGCAGCGGGCAGAGGATCTGCTCTTCGATGGCTCATTTGAGGGGCGGGCGCAAGGAGAGATATTCCTGAGTACGAAGCTTTTTGCCGAGGATGGGCCGGTTGTGGCCCGTCGTGACGTCGTGACCCTTCGACCGAATCTCTGGCGTTGGGGTATCTACCTGTCGTGTCGAAGCAAGGAGTTGGAAGCCGGTCGGGGGTTTGCCCAGCGGCTCTGGCGAGATTACGCTGCGTCGGATGCGGATTCGCACCTGGTGCTCCTTTCTGTGGCGGTTGGCAAGCCGGCTTCTCTGAAGAAGCTGAATCCAACCCCTGACGGAGTTTGTGGGCTGGTTGCGGGGGGATTGGCAGCATGCGTGAGGGGGGAAGGGGGGAGAGGCCAGGTGTTGTTGCGCCGGGTCCTAAACGAGCTCAAACCGGATGACGGACGTCGAAACATCCTGGAGAGGTGGTTGACTTCTTGCGGCTCGAGCGTGGCACCAGGAGGGATGAACCAATGAAGAACTCCGACAATCGTCCTCGACTGTCAGCGGACGAAATATGCGACATCAATAAGCGTTTTGTAGACGAAGCGGCTCGTTTCAAGCTGCTCTATCGCTGCGAGGATTGTGTCCACGTCCTCGTGGAATCCCTCGAGTGCACGTTGGGATATCCAAATGACGTCCTGACCTCGGGGGACCACCAGGCGTTGGACGGAGGGGGGCAGTTCGTCTTCTGCAAAGACTTCGAGGTGAACGATGGCTGAGAGGATGGACTGCACCGTGCTGATTCCTTCGGCTGCAGGGCCGGGGTGCGTCAACCTCACCCGAGGATTGAAGAAGATCTTCGGAGAAATCCGAACCATCGGTGCTGATGCGAGCCCTCACTTCCTCTTCGCCGCTGAAACTGACGAGAGGGTGCTCATTGTGCGTCGTGAACCCGAGGATGCATACCTTGAGGCGTTGATTCGGCTGTGCGAGGAGTGGAAGGTTGACTTCATCTTTCCAAACAACAGCTTGGATGGGGCCATCCTCACTCGTCACCAGGAGAAGTTGCCCTGTCCGGTGTTTCTGCCCTCCCCGGAGGCCTTTGATTGCGGCGAGAACAAGTGGGAGAGTTGGAAACGCTTCAAGGAACACGCTCTCCCGGTCCCTGCGACCATGCTGGTTCATGATGTCGAGGAGATGGAGGCGGCCTTCAAGGCGCTTCCTGGGGATCGTGTGTGGGTTCGGGGAGCGGGAATTCCTGGAAAGGGAATCGGTGTTGCCAGTCTGCCGGCACGAAGCGTCAAGCAGGCGCAGGCGTGGATCGACTACTGGGATGGCTGGGGTCAGATGACCC
>CALFHQ010000872.1 GCA_937876385.1 uncultured Pseudomonadota bacterium | reverse complement strand
ATTCAGCAGGGTGGGGCATCGGACAACGGGCGCGTTCAGCTCCACGAGGGGATCGGTTCAGTGTGTTCCCCAGCCAATTTCCTGAGCGACGGACTGGCTCCCGAGCCGGCCTTGAATGTGAAGGACCTGCGTTTCGACGAGGACTTGCGGCTGGTGGGGGTGGAATCCGTGGAGCCTCAAAATCTGGCCGGGGTTGGGCTCTGCTTCAAACCCGATGGCCGGGTCTTGCGAGTGGACACCGGCGGTCCGGTGCTTCCTGCGCCATCTGGCTATGCCGCTGGTGAGGCCGTCGTTACGTTGCGCTTGATGAACGCCAATGGGGATCCGACTCAGCACTCACGTCGAGTGGTGATTCCCTACAACGGGATACCGAAAGTATTATGACAACAGCCAAAAACCGTCGACAGGAGTCGGGCTACACGATGGTCGAGGTGTTTCTCGTCGTTGTGCTCACCGTGGTCGGATTCATGGGTCTAATCAATCTTCAGGTGGGAACGCTGCGAGGGGTGAGTGAGGCCAAGAGTATGACTCAGGGGGTGAATCTGGCCGAACACTTCATCGAGACCCTGAAGTCGGAAGCTATTTCCTGGAACATGGATGCCACCCTGATGTTGACCCAGGCGTCGAAGTTTCCCCACCTTCGGATGGTTGGCAATCCGGTGGTTGGGGGTGGAAGCGGATGGCTTCGTGCTTATCGTTCCGGATCAGGGAGCGACAAGCGAGTCGGCCCCTTGGGAAATGATTTCTTGTGGGATTCGGGGATTTCCTCGGAGATACCTTCCGACACCAACGCCCACTTCTGTGTTCACTACCGGGTGACGTGGATTATCCCCAACTACCTGATTCGTTCGGATGTTCGGGTTCTCTGGACTCGACCGGATGGGGACAGACAATTGTATGCGGACTGTCCAGTGGGAATGGAGACAGACCTGTCCAATGTGGCCAGTGTAAGTATTCCCGGGACCATCATGCGCAATGTGTTTACGCAATGAAGAACTTGTTTTCAAATCGCCGGCGAGCCGGTTTTACTCTGGTTGAGTTGATGGTAGGGGTGACTCTCACTGTGGTCATCTTGTCGTCCGTGTATGTCATCTACGACAAGAGCCTCACTGCCTACCGCATCGAAAGCCAGGTGTTAGACATGCAGGACCGTCTGCGTTTTGGCCTGGAGCATCTCAAGCGGGACCTGCGTCGCGCTGGATTCCTGGCTTCTCCCAACACCCTCGTGGATCCCAACGTCTGCCCCAAGCCGCTTTACGACTTGCGTGCCGTCACCGTCTACCCCAACACGGGCAGTGTTTTCGAGCCCTACCCTGGCGCCAACGACAACATCGAGCCCTCCTCGCTGGTTCTCTTTGGAGACTTCTTCAGTGGGCAGGTTTACAAGACGGCGGGGGTGGAGACCAACAAAGTGTATCTGCAGTACACCCCGAATTTCCCAACCAATCAGGTGGAGTTCGACCGAATCTTCAACACCAATCGCTACCTGCGTATCGTCACGAGCAATCAGTTTGAGTTGTTGCTGGGGATTCAGGAAGCTGACTGGGCGGAGCGGAGCGTCACCTTCTCCCAGGCGATTCCCAGAACCGGAGCCGGGTCCCTATGCGGCATCGCTGGGTTCGGAGAGGGGTTGGACGCCAACGTGGCAGGGTTCGTACGATACCGCGTTGCCACGGACACCCGACCTGGCGCCCCAACAGGAAAGACGGATCTGGTCCGAGAGGAGTTGGAGATTGATGGACAGACGGTGGTTGCGGGTACTCAGTTGGTGATTGCCGACTACGCAGTAGATTTGCAGGTATACGACTTTGGTTTTGACACCGACGCTACCGGCTCCAATCCCTCCCTGGTCATCTATCCCCTGGTCACACAGGTGGCCGACGCCAGCGGCGGCGGGTTCCTCGGTACAATGGCCGCGGCCAATCCCGAGGATCTGCGTTTCTTGACGGTGAAGTTGACTGTTCGCAGTGAGGACGAAGACACCGATTTCTCTTTTGTGCCGAGGGAAGACGAATTCTCTCCGCTCATGGGATATGACGTTTCGGATATGGCTGGCGCTGCTCGTTGTATGACCCTGGCGTCTCGTGTGGAGTTAACCTCTCTGGCTGTTCGCAACCTGAAGGGAGGGACCCCATGAAGAACGACCGTGGGCAGCGGGGTTCCATCATGCTCATCGCCATGTTGATCCTGGTCGTACTGGCTGGGGTCTCGGTGGTTGTGCTGCAGAATGTGAACATGGAGATTGCCAACGCCGGAGCGTTTAGAACGGCGAAACAGGGCTACTATTTGACGGAAGCCGGCTTGACCGGCCCCATCGCCCAGGCGGCCCAGAATCAGAATGTGTTCCTCGGTTTTCTTCAGGGAAGTGGATTCACGGTTCGAATGGGCGACATCAGTCCCAACTTCTTCGACACGGCCAATGATTGGGGTTCTTTTGGGCCTCAGTTTGCCAGAGCTGGGGCAGCCCAGTTCGTCACATACTTCTCGGACCCAGTCGATACTCAGCGTGTCCCTGGATTCTCGACGGCGGGGTTTTGCTACCGTCGATATACAGTCACCTCGGATGGCTTCTTAGGAGTTGATCAAATCGATGCGGACGATCCCGAGACGGTGTTGCACACGGCGCAGGCGCGTTTCGTGTCTCACTTGTACCTGGGACCATTCCAATGCGGTTTTTAGGAAGGGCTACTATGTTTAGAACGAAAGACAGAATGCGTCGAAGCGGGCTTTCGTTCCTGGTACCCCTGCTGTTGCTGTTACTGACAACGGGGCACGAGGGCTGGGCCGCCACGAAGTCGCCCAAGCCGGTTGTGATGCTCCTTCTGGACACCTCGGGTAGTATGGAGTATTCCATCGACGAGTTGGCCGCTGAAGGAGAGGTTCCCGTTTGCCACGACAGCCCCCAGGTAGGCTTCTCCTATTCGAAGTCTCGATGGGTTGTAGCAGCAGAGGTGCTTACAGGAACCTTCAACGACTACTGGTGCTCCTATGACTGGCGTGACGACACAACGTCCCGCGAGGATTACATGTACCCAGTGCCGCATGTTGTCGCCCATGGTTCTTCTGTGGACGGATCCACCCAGCGCGTCGACGGTCTGCTCGATGTCTTTGCCGAAAGTATCAAGTTCGGACTCATAACATTCGATGCCCGCTTCGACAATTCCAACGACGCAGCCGGTGGTTACAGTTTC
>CALFHQ010000871.1 GCA_937876385.1 uncultured Pseudomonadota bacterium | reverse complement strand
CTGCGCCAGCTTCGACGAGTTTTCCGACTTTGAAGCCCGAGGCCATGCGTTCAAGCAGTGGGTCCACGCATTGGCCGGGTGAGGCAATAGGGAGAATCTGATGTCAGACAAAATCGAACAAGTCAAAATCGAGGCGAACGCCGAGTTGGAGAAGGTCACCGACGAGGCAACCCTTCGAGAGTTGGAGATTCGGTACCTGGGAAAGAAGGGAACCGTCGCCTCCTTGATGAAGTTCATGCGGGACATTCCAAACGAAGAGAAGCCCCTGTTTGGAAAGAAGGTCAACGACCTGAAGCAGGAGTTGCAGCACGAGTTCGACACTCGGGGTGCCGTTCTTCGCAACAAGACGCTCATGGCGGAAGTGCAGGATCCCTTCTTCGATCCGACCCTCCCGAGCATGGACGAACCCGTTGGAAACCTCCATCCCCTCACCGTCATCACCGAGGAGATTGAGGCCATCTTCCGCACCATGGGGTTCGTCATCCCCGACTACCCCGAAGCGGAATCGGAGTTCTTCAACTTCGAGGCGCTGAACATCCCCGGGGATCACCCCGCAAGAGACATGCAGGACACCTTCTGGTTGAAGGACGGGAACCTCCTGCGCACCCACACCTCTCCTGGGCAGATTCGCACCATGCAACAGTTGAAGCCCCCCTACCGAGCCATCTTCCCGGGCAAGGTGTACCGCTACGAGGCGCTGGACGCCTCCCACGAGCACACCTTCCATCAGGTGGAGGGGCTCGTGGTGGACAAGAATGTCTCCGTGGGCAACCTCATTCACTCCATGAAGGTGCTCATCGAAGAGATCTTCCAGCGAAAAGTGAACATCCGCCTTCGCCCCGGCTATTTCCCCTTCGTGGAGCCCGGATTCGAACTCGACATGGAGTGTTCTGTGTGCCAGGGAAAAGGATGCTCGGTGTGCAAACGTACCGGCTGGGTGGAGCTGCTCCCGTGTGGTCTGGTTCACCCCAACGTGCTGAGAGCCGGAGGGCTCGATCCCGACGAGTGGAGCGGATGGGCCTTCGGTTTGGGGCTGTCTCGACTGGTGATGATGAAGTACGAAATCGACGATATCCGCCACATCATGGGCGGCGACCTTCGGTTTCTCGATCAGTTTCAATAGGCCACCCGCAACAGCGAGGTTGAATCGTGTATATCTCTTGGAATTGGCTAAGCAGGCATGTGGACTTGAGCGGGTTGGACCCCAACGAGATCGGCAACCGCTTCACCATGTCGGTGGCAGAGCTCGAAGGAATCGAGGAGTTCGGTGCGACCTACGACAACGTCGTCGCCGGGAAAATCGTCACCCTGGAACCCCATCCCGATTCAGACAAGCTTCAAGTCCTGAAAATGGATGCCGGCTCAAAAACGGTGACCATCGTCTCCGGAGCACCCAACGTGGCCCAGGGACAGATTGTTGCGTTGGCCCTCCCCGGCGTCGTGCTGGAGGGAGTAGAAGGAAAACCTGTGGTCGAATCGGTGACCCTTCGTGGCGTCCCCAGTGAAGGGGTGACCTGCTCCGAGATGGAGTTGGGACTCTCCGACGACCACTCC
>CALFHQ010000870.1 GCA_937876385.1 uncultured Pseudomonadota bacterium | reverse complement strand
CGTCGGCCTTGGCTGCTTCTTCGACCTTGGCTGCTTCCTCGGCCTTGGCTGCCTCTTCGACCTTGGCTGCCTCTTCGGCCTTGGCTGCTTCCTCGGCCTTGGCGGCTTCCACAGCCTTGGCTACCTCCTCGGCCTTGGCTGCTTCCTCGGCCTTTACTTTGGCCGTCTTCTCGACCTTCTTCTCGGTCTTCGCCTTGCCCTTCCCTTCGTCTTTCTTTTCTTCGGTCTTGGGCGAGCACTGAACCATCACAAACGTCAGCATCAGTATCGCAACCAGTGACAATCGCTTCATTCTTCTCTCCTCCTGATAATCGTTCAAATCGGGGTTCCCCGAGTCCTAGCCTTTCAATTCAATCCGGGTCGGCATCCGTTGCCTGAACCATCGCCCCTTTATAGATAGCGCGACTCGACTCGATTGCAACCCCTGAAGGTCCAAAGTATTCCTTTACACCGAAATCTCAGCGATGTCGACGCAAACGATGCCAGTAGGAGATCGCTTGGGACTGCTCAAAGACCGCTTCGAACCTGGCCCGGAGGATGCGACTGAGGGCTACCTGGGCAGAGTAGGACACCGGGAAGCCCCGCCGGACGGCCCGGTATAGCTCTGGAATGTTCTTTGTTTCCAACAGTTTTGGACTGAGTTTAAAGCCGTCGTCAGTGAGCGCGTCACGCACCGCTTCCTCCCACCGACTGCGCTTCCACTGATTCACGTGCTCTTCCCATTTCTCTGGTTCAGTCATGCGGGAAAGGCGCTTGCTGTTCATCTTTCTTAACGCAGGCAACTTGCGGGCAAAGAGACGCTGGATGGAGTGAAGGGCCTGCTGTCGAACAGACCGATCGGAGGCGTCCAAGTAGTCAGCGAGGCGATTGGCGTACTGAAATCGACCGGAAAATCCCAGCGCTTCGAGAGCCGACAGGCACAACGCACGACTGATCTGTTCCTGCGAATCAAAGGTCCTGTCCGACGTACAACTGGGTCCGTTCAAGAGGAGAAGGGAGTGCTTCCACACCCTTCGGTCTCGATACGAAGCCAGGGCATCCATGATTCGAGCCTTGAAGGGCATGGACGGGGTGCAGCTATACGCTTCTAAGGCGTCGGCGACGAATTCCGTGGGCTCTACCCACCTTTCAACGGCCTCCAGAACCTTCTGCGCAATCACTTCGTCGGGGTGGCAGACCAACCGAGCCAGCGCCTAGTGGGCTACCGGCAGGCTCACCCGCTCCAGTCGCTCCAGGGCTCTTAGCGATTCCTTCTTGTTTCCGGTGCGAACCTGGTTCTCCCAGTGGGAAATAACTTCCAGGAGCAACCCTTCATCCACCGTACGCTGGGGACGAGTCGGGCCGTATTCCTCACACCCGGCCAGCAGATCCCATTGGGAGCAGTGAATCCGAAGGTGCATGTGATCGTCGTGGGGATTTGAATCGGAGGGTTGGTGGAGAATCTCCGCAGCCCTATCCAGAATCTCTCGGTCTTCCCCTGCCTTTCTGGCGTATTCCAGAAGCATCGTCTTTAGCGGTTTGAACAGGAAAATCCACTGCACCGCGGGATCCTCGCGGGTGACCAGGAATCGAACCAGCGCCCAGGTTCTGGGCACGTCCAAGGTCCATCCGTCGGAGGTCTTGCCGTTGGAATCGAGGGTTTTGAACTCTCGTGCCATCCGAGCCCGTCCCTTTGGATCTCGGTAGAAGAAAGCCAGATCCACATCCCGACCCGACTGGTGCGACATGCTCTGCCGTATCTTCCCACCGCTTCGGATGCCGAGGTTTCCGATTTCCAGCCGACTGCCGGGGAACTCTGCGGCCACTGCCTGGCTCGCTTGGATGATGGTGGAGACCAGGGCTTCAGTTCCGTAGTTCGTTCGTCGCTGTTTGATGGTGGGGAGGGTGTGCCAGGTGTTGCCCTTGAGGGGAAGAATATCGCTTCGGACCACTTCACCGCTGTTGGCTCGGCCAACGGACAGAGAGCGGGTCTCCAAGCGCAATTCGATGAGCCAATCCTCCAAAAGGAGAGGGGACGAGGAGTCTCTCTTCCTGGGAGCAGACTGGGGGGAAAGGGGCGCCACCGTCACCGCCAGGAGGATCACAAACAGTCTCATCAGCCCCAACATATCAACCTCACTTGAACTGCCGAACCCTCTCAGGAAGGTCTAGATCAGAACCTCCCGTGGCTTCCCCGCAGATTCCTGGGGTCCCACGACGCCGTCTCTCTCCATTCGAGCCATCAGCGTAGCTGCCTTATTGTACCCAATCCCCAACTCTCGCTGAAGAGCCGAAGTGGAAATCTTTCCTTTTAGGGCAGCAATCTGTTTTGCCTGCTTGTAAAGCTGCTCTCGGCTGTCAACCGGCACGCTGTCGTCTTCTTCTTCGTCGTCAACGGCATCTTCGGTAGCCTGCATGATGTCCATGTTGTACTCCGGAGCGCCCTGGGTGCGGAGGTGATCCACCACCCGCATTCGCTCTTCGGTGGACACAAAGCCCCCATGAATACGTTGAAGTTTGGAGCTGCCCGGCGGCAAGAACAGCATGTCTCCCCACCCCAACAGGTCGTCTGCACCATTCTGGTCCAAGATCACTCGAGAATCCTGCATACTCCGAACCTTGAAGGAAAGGCGGGCAGGCATGTTGGCCTTGATGATCCCGGTGACCACCTTGATGGTGGGGTTCTGTGTCGCGATGATCATGTGGATCCCCGCCGCTCGAGCCATCTGAGCCAACCGAGCGATGGATTGCTCCACCTGCTTACCCGCAACCATCATCAAGTCGGCCAACTCGTCGATGACCAGAATGATGTACGGGAACTCCTCCAACTCCCCATCTTCAAGGAGGTCTTCCAGGCGCCGTTTGGCAGGGCCCGAGGTACTCTTGACCAACTGCTCTCCAACCTTCGGGTCGTTCTTGATGTTGCATATGATGTCGTTGTACTCGGAGATGTTGGGAACCGAGAACATGGACATGGTTCGGTTCCTGCGCTCCATCTCCCCGACCAACCAACGCAGCCCCACCACGGCGTCTCGAGCCTCCGTCACCACCGGCAAGAGAAGGTGTGGAATTTCAGCGTAGCTCGTGAACTCGAGCATTTTGGGGTCCACAAAAAGGAATTTGGCCCGATCCGGGGGAAGCTTGAACAGGATGCTTTGGATCAACGAGTGAAGGGCCACGCTCTTCCCCGACCCGGTGGTACCGGCGACGAGGAGATGAGGCATCTTGGTCATGTCAGCGATCACCGGGAATCCGGCGATATCCTTGCCCAGAGCCAGAGGCAGCTTGAATTTCCCTTCCTGGTATTTCTTGTTGGTGAGCAGCTCCCGAAGGTAAACCGTCTCCCGCACCTTGTTGGGAATCTCGATCCCCACCACGTCTCGTCCTGGGATGGGTGCGATCACTCGAACCTGCTCGGCAGCA
>CALFHQ010000869.1 GCA_937876385.1 uncultured Pseudomonadota bacterium | reverse complement strand
ATGATGGCCTGGGCGGGAGTCATACCGAACTTCTCGGAGTACGCCAGGTCCGTATCCAAACTGGGAGCCAAAAGCAGCCTGGACAAGATACGGGCCACGGTGGACTTCCCCGAACCGGGAAGCCCCGTCAAGATTATGGGCCGTGACCGAACCCTTTTACCGGAGTCGACTTTCGATTTCTTCAAGTCGATCACCTCCGTAGCGTTGCATGATTGCATCTGTCATCACCCAGGCCGCCAAAGATCGGACAATCCAAGCCAGGGCCGGAACCGCTGTCACATCCGCCCGAACCCGCTCAGCTTTCCCGGGACGACCGTCCTTTAATGACTGGCTCGACAGGGGCGCACCCAGCGTAGGAATCGGCTTCACAACGGTGCGAATCACGACGGGTTGTCCGTTGGTCAGTCCCCCTTCGAGCCCACCAGCGTGATTGGAACGCCTGGCGGAGGTTCCATCCCCAACGAATTGATCGTGGAAGGAGCTACCAGGCAAAAATGCTCCGTCCAACCCATCGCCCAACACGACTGCTCGCACTCCGGGAATTCCCATCAGTGCACCCGCAAACCGAGCGTCCAACCGTTCGTCCATCGGCTGGATGCTGCCCAATCCTACCGGAACTGGGGAGAACACGACTTCGACCTCCCCACCCAGAGTGTCCCCTATTTCCTTGGCTTCTCCTATCGCCCGGGCCATGGCTTCTTCATCAGCGGGGCGAAGGGAGGCAAATCGGGAGGCCTCACTGAGAAGCCGCCACTGTTTCATCCTTGGTTGGCCCATCCAGCGTCGGCGGCGAGGCCGAACGGGACCCAGCCTCGATACATGGGCAAAACTGTCCACCCCCAGCTCTCGCAAGAAGCGAGCGAAGACGGCTCCCATGGCCACATAGGCAGCGGTGATTCGGGCGCTGGCCTGCTCAGCGACGACTGTTGCGTCGGTAACGCCCCACTTTATCGAGCCCGAGTAATCGGCGTGGCCTGGTCTGGGAAACTCCAGACTCACTGGCTTCCCGTTGGAGGTAACCGAGCCGCCAGAACGATCTTTGTTTGGCAGAAAAATCGCCAGCGGTCCGCCGTTGGTCACATTGTCTCGCACTCCAGAGAGGAATTCGAAGTGGTCAGCCTCCAGCTCCTGGCGCACCCCCCGTCCAGCAGCGCTGCGTCGAGCGGCCATCCAGCGCGCAATCTCGCTGCGATCAATGGGAATGCCGGCCGGAAGACCGTAAGCAACTGCCATCAATCCTGAAGAGTGGGATTCACCCGCGACGTGGAATCGGACCCGGCCCATTGGACATCCTCGGGTTACTCAACCTCCACCCGAACCTTGGAGGCGTTTCGGTTGACGATTCTGGGGGTGACGAAGATGAGGAGTTCGGAGCGACTGTCGGTCTCCGAATTGGCTCTAAACAGGACACCGATGAGGGGAAGATCGGCAAAGAACGGGACCTTTTTCGCACTGCTTGAAGTGTTCCGGGTGTAGATACCACCAATTACCGTGGTATCGCCGTCCTGGAGCAACAGACTGGTGTGGGTCTCTTTCTTCCGAATCGTCGGGTTGCCGTTTGCTCCCGTCTGGGAGAAGTCAGGCTCGTTCTTCGTCAAGTCAATGCTCAGCATGATGTTCCCATCCTGGGTCACATGCGGAGTCACTTCCATCTTCAACTCCGCGTCGAAGAACTGGGTGTTGACCCCCTGCGCCGACACGACGCTCACCGGGAACGAGATGCCCTGCTGAATGACAGCTTTGTTGTTGTCGATGGTGGAAACCTTGGGTGCGGAGATGATCTTCACCGTCCCCTCTTCCTCGGCTGCCGACAATCGAATCGCCAGGTTTGCCGCACCCCCCAAACTTCCCAAAGTCAGCCCGATGGCACCACCAGTGCCCTGCCCTGCCGGAGCCGGGAGGTTCACTGCATAGTTTGGATTCGAGGGGGAGAACAGCCCACTGGTTACTGAGGAAGAGTCAGAGGCGCCGCCAGCCAGCCCGATGGATGCCGGGAAGACCAACCCTGTCTGGTTGCCCAAAGCCGGAGACATGGCTGCGTAACCACCCCATTGCACACCCAACTCCTTGGTGTAGTCTCGACTCGCTTCCACGATTCTCGCCTCAATCAACACCTGGGGAGTCTGCGCGTCCAAACGACGGACCAGATCCTCAATGGCGATAACGTGCTCTTCGATATCCTTCACGATGAGGGTGTTGGTGCGCTTGTCCACCGACACAGAACCCTTCGAACTCAAGATCCCCTTCACCTGCTTGGTGAGCTCTTCGGCGTCGGCGTAGTTGACCGGAATGAGCTTCACCTGAAGCTGCTTCAACTCGGTCATCTTCTTCTTCTTCTCCAACGCCATCTCATATTCCTTCTGGATGTCCTCCACAGGAGCCACTCGATAGATGCCCTGCTCCTTGATGTAGTCCAGCCCGCTGGCCTTTAGGATCATGTCCAGAGCCAGGTCCCAGGGAACATCCTCGAAGTAGAAGCTGACTCGGCCATCGACACCATCGCTGGTGACGATGTTCACCCCGCCCACACGAGCGAGGAACGCCAGAACTTCCTGAATGTCCGCATCCTTGATAGCCAGGTTGATGCGCTTTCCAGTGTATTTCTTCTTCTTCTTGCTCGGTCTCGGATTCAAGATTGCAAAGGGAGAAGGAGCCGACCCACCGCCAGCCATACCACCAGCGGCCATGGGAGACGCTCCTGTCCCTGTCGGTGCCGCACTCTGGGCACCAGCGGCGCCCACACCCTCTGGATACATCCCAGCGGCCCGCCGCGGCGACGCCACGGAGCCGCTTCCCGCCGAGGCGGTCCGCTGCACCTGTCCGGTACCTGCGAAGCTCCAAACCAATTGTCCCCCTCGAAGATCAACGTCGTAGTGACCCGGGCTGTCCAACACCACCGAAATCACGGTGGTATCGGGGGACGAAGGAGACTGATAGCTGCTCACCGACTGCACCGGTCCACCAAATTCGGTGGTATCCAGGGTGCGTTCCAGAGAGGAGGGAAGCTCCATCCCTTTGAGCACCAGCAGATACTCTGTGGCGCTCTTCTTCAGCACCTTGTAGTCAGGATTTCCCTTTACCTGGATTCGAACGTGAGAGGAGCCGTTCTTCTCATCGAAGGAGACATTCGAGACCTTTCCACGCATCGCAGGCGCCCTTGGCGCTTCGACTTTGGCAACCTTTGCCTCGGTGGTTCGGGCCGACTCCAACTCCTTCTTGAGCCGTGCGACTTCCTTCTCTTTCTCGTCAAGACGGCTCACCAACTGGCCGTGGAGATTCGGGTCCACACGACCCCGTCTGGCCTCTTCCAACTCGCCCTGGAGCCGCTGCGCTTCGCTGCGAGCGGATTCCAACTCTGTTGACAGGCGAGTGGCTTCTTCACTGGCCGTCCCTTTGCCAC
>CALFHQ010000868.1 GCA_937876385.1 uncultured Pseudomonadota bacterium | reverse complement strand
GTCAGGGAACCTCGAACCTTGAACCCGGGCCGATATGCCAGATGCCCAGGAGAGTCCCCACGCCGAGCTCGAAGCCCGCTCCCTTCGACCTCAAGGTCAAGCCACGACAGCGGGCGCCATTGCACCTCCCCTGCCATCCCGAGGAGGGTTGCCGATTCGATGTTCTGCAACTGGAGCAGCCCGGACTCCAATGCGATTTCCTGGACGAGACCTTCCACAAAGGCCCCGTACAAAGACAACTGGACATGCCCTGTCTCGGCAAACCGCCACCGCACATCTCCTTGTGCGTTCCACGAGGTCTCGGGCCCCAGGTCCAGGTTGGCCTCTCGGTAGCCCAGGGCGCTTGAATGGCGCTCCTTCAAGGTGGGCATTCGAACTCGCCTGGAGAGGGCCAACCGGGTAGAGAATCCAGCCGGAAGCAAGAACGTCGCCGCGCCGCTGGGACTGAAACTCCAAAGTGACTCCCCGGCATCAGAAGGGATCTCCCCGTGGGTCATGGTGGACACACCCCAACGCAACCAGGATGCCGGGCGTCCTCGCAACATGGCGCCCACTTCTCCCACAACCCGCTCCACCTCCCCCGTGGCGCTTGCTCCATCGGATTCCCGGTGCCGCTCGTGGAACCAGGCTGTGGACCACTCCACCATGGCAGGCCACCCCGACACGGCGCTCTCGTGAGTTCGCCACCGCCCCGCAAAACGCCCTCCCAATCGCCTGTCGTCGTAGCGACTGGTCCAGGCTGAGGGATTCTCCTGACTGGAGTAAGTGTTGTCGTCGTAGCTCTCCAGAGTGTTGGTGGGCCACACCCCCAACAACGCCACCTCACCCTCCACGCGCTCTCCCAAACGGGCCGAATATTCCAGGTTGGCAGCAGTCATGGCCCATTTGGACCAGCGCCAATAGCGAGGTTTGGCAGCAAACCGCTCCTCGGGAACTCCCCACTCTCCCTGAAGCTGCATCATCATCAGCGTCACGTCGTGTCCAGGGGCCAACCGCGTATGTGCGGAGGCGTACCCCCCCGCCATGAAGTGATCGGAATTTCGCCGGAGGCCCCCCTCACCGCTTCTCATGGACTCTGGGGTTCTTCCGGAAAATGGAACCCCGACGGCCCCATCCACAAAGGCTCCCAACAGCCAATCTCCCTCGCCGTTGCCCCTCTCACCAACCAGCAGAGAAGCACCACCGCCACCGGGTTGTCGACTCCACAGGTCTCCCATAACACCGTCCAGGTCGCCTGCTCGAAGGGGGAGCAGCTCCACCGTTCCGCCCAGCGCATTGCTCCCCACCAGCCCGGGAAGAGCCCCGGGAAGCACTCGAACCGTTCGAAGAAATGGGGTGGCAATCTTCCCCAGATCCACGCCACCGTCGAAGGGAAGAGACAACTCTACCCCCTCGAAGCGCACCTCCAACTGGGTCTGTTCGAATCCACGGTAGGTCACCGGGCGCTCGCCACGGCTATCTGGAGTTGTGTGGAACTGAGCCGACTCCTCCAGGACATCAGCCCCGGAAGTCGCACCCCGGGTCTCCATTCCAGACACCGAGAACTCGTCCCCTCTGCGCTCTCCCCAGACGATGACCGGCTCCAACTCCACTGCCTCTTCCACTGCCTCAACAGCCGGAACAGACGCAGGCTCTGGAGGTGCTGCCCAGGCTTCCCCAAACAGGCTGAAGACAAGGAGACACACAAATGTCTTGTCGATGAACACCCGATGGACCCCTTTCCAAGTGCGGGAGGCACAACCGTTTCCAGCGGCACCCTAACGACCAGAGAAGCATAGCGTCCGCCGTAGCCTCAACGGTTCGGAGTCGTTGTCCCCTGATTTCTACCATCGGGGACGGGGTCGGTCAACCGTTTAGCTGTTGAACAATCCATCGTCTTGTTGGTAGGATGACCCCGGTTTCATCGGATCATTGACTTTGCTCCATGCCGGGATGGCGAAACTGGTAGACGCTGGGGACTTAAAATCCCCTGGTGACTTCACCGTGCGGGTTCGATTCCCGCTCTCGGCACCACTCACAGGCAGGCGCCTTGGGAGGCTGATCGAAATGTCATTGCCAAGTGAAACGGCAGGTGCCGAGGCGAATGGCGAGCGCGCCCGGAGCGACCGACCGAGGCGTACCCACAGGTACGTCGACCGAGAAAGCGAGGACGAAAGCCGCCAGGCGTCCGGCAGATGCTGTTGTAACGGCAAGGCTATTTTGGACAGTCTCCTTATGGCGCTCGACGGTCAAACTGGGGTCGGAATGAAGGAGGTGGTGGATTGAAACTGTGTCTCTACCTGGAACAGTGGGCAAATGTCCCGTTTCAAATTCTGGTGGTGGTGCTGGCTCTGGGCCTGTTTGGGGCCACTCTCCTGGGCCGAAGACGAAGAGCAGCGTTCACCGACTACCTGAAGGCAGGGCTCATCAAAGACCTTGGCGCCTGCTTCCTCCTCTTTGCCCTGACTGCCGCAGTGGGGCTTGGATTCAACAAGCTCCGAGAGGGGGGCATCCCCCTTGTGGCAAAGGTCCCCTACCAAATCTTCGTTCCCTGCCCGGAGACCGAACTCCATGCAGAGAAGCTTGCCGTTGAAGCGCTGGTTGAAGAAGGACTCCTGGTGCAACAGGGGGACTCCCTGCACCCCGCACCCGACGTCCTGGTCATTGACGCCAGCGCGGCCCCTCGGTACGACTCCGGTCACATCCCCGGAGCCGTGAACATCCCCTACGATATTCTCTACGGCGTCGACCCCGACGACCTTCGACGAGTGGAAGGCCACTCGGGAGTCTACCGGATTCTGGTCTATTGCAACGGCTGGGAACCTGCCAACGGCGCATCGGACAGCGACATCCTGGCAGACGACGACATCCTGGCAGACGACGACATCCTGGCAGACGACGACATCCTGGCTGATGACGAGGTACCCTC
>CALFHQ010000867.1 GCA_937876385.1 uncultured Pseudomonadota bacterium | reverse complement strand
CCGGCGGAGTGCACGGCGTTGGTCACCACTCGCCAGCCGGCGACCTGTGCTGGACTGTAGAGCCCTGGGATGCGCGGGTAGCCCAAACCGTTCGGGCTCGGGGCAATCCCTTCGGAGATGATGAGCCCCGCCGAGGCGCGCTGACTGTAATAGGTGGCCATCAATTCGTTGGGAAGGAAGTCGATGGCCCGACTCCGCGTCATGGGAGCCATGACGAACCGGTTGGGGAGGCTCATAAACCCCATTTTGTATGGGGACATCATGGCGCCGATGGGGTTCTGCTTCTTGCTTGTGCTGGATGGATTCATATTGGTTTCCTCCGAATGCGGGAATCGAGGTCGCTTCTGTTCATTCTGAGCAGAAGGCTACGAATTCAAGCAGCAGGGTTCAACTGGTAACGGCGAGGACTCGTGATGTGGGAACTACTGGCTGGCGCACTGTGCGATGGCGCAGATGTTGTCTTGCAGGGTTTGCATGAAGGCGATGTCATCGGTGAGGGCTGAATCGTCCAGTTGAAGGTTGATTCCCTGACAGAAGACCGTGGCATCGTGCAGTTGCTGGATGGCCCCGGTGGTATTTCGAACCTCTTGGTTAAAGAGGTCGCAAGCCTCTTGGATGGCCAGTCCAGTCCTGAGGATGCAGAAATTCCGCTGCATGATGGGGCCCGTGAACCAGGCGAGGGGGCCTTCGCCGTCCTCGGCAAAGTAGGATAGCGAACCGACCTTGATTACCGTGGTTGCTGACTCGGTGTCACCCTCGTCTACCAGATCATAGCTGTAGCGAATGGTGGCAAACTCCAGTTCGGCGCCGGCGGCCAGGTGAGTCCACGCTTCGAAGATGTCGCTCTGCTCCGTGCGCACTTTCACCATGAGAATGCCGTTCTTTTTCGAAGCAAACAGAGTCGAAACGCTCACATTGCCATCTCCATTGCCGGTTTGGCCGGGGTCGGTGTCCACGGGGCCGACAGTCTCCTGAGGGGACGGTCCGAGAAGTACCACTTCGCCGTCCTGAATCTCAAACTCGAACCCATAGATTTCATCAACTACAAAGCCTTCGGGCAGCGAGAAGGAAATTTTCAGGTTTTCCGCAACTGGGGTGAGGAGATACTCCAACTCATGCTGGAAAACCTGCACAAGCTTGTCTGCTGACTCGAGGAAGTAGAAGTTCCCATTGCCCTGGTTTGCCAGTTGGTACATGAGGTCGAACTCAAAGTCCGAGCCGACTCCCAGCGTCGTGATTCCGATTCCCTCATCTGTGTACATGGCAGACATGTTCACGATGTCCGAAGTGGACTCGTTTCCAGCGGTGGCCAGACCGTCGGACAAAAAGAGTACGCGGTGCATGGCCTGGCTGTCGGTGATGTGCTGCATGGCCATCTGGTAGCCCAACTCCAAACCGGCATATATGTTGGTGGACCCTTTGGCGCTCAGTGCGGAAATGGCGTTTGTGATGGCGTCCAGGTTCTCATCGGACACGGCGATGGTACCCAGGGCGACCTTGGCAACATCGGCATACGTCACAATCGTCAAAGTGTCCTCGGCGTCGAGGGAGTCGAGCATCAGCAGGAGTCCTTCCTTCACGTACTCGAGCTTACCGGATTCGCCCATGGAGCCTGACACATCCACGACGATTACAAGGTCGAAGTGCTTCTCGTCGATGGTGGCCGGGTCGATTCCGGAGTTCAGACCCAATTGCATGGCGATGAGGGGCTCGTCGGTTTGGGGATCGTAGAACATGCCGACGAAGGCATGCAACGTGGCGAGCATCTCATAGTTTGGAGCGGGAAGAGGGGTATCGTGCTCGTTGAGGAATCCTTCGATGGGGAAGAACTCAGAAGAAGGAACTTGCCCCTGCGCCACGAGGCTTCGGAAATAGCCAACATCCTGTGCCCCCCCAGGCTTGAGACCGATTCCAAATCCGCCTCCAGAGCAAACGCCCCCGCAACCGTCGTCTTCTCCAATCATCATCCCCGCACACTCGGGATAGCAGCCGGGCACCTTGACGCAGGAGCCGCCCTGGCAACTGGCCTCTGCCGAGCACCAGCCGCAGGTTCCACCGCACCCGTCGGGACCACACTGCTTGGCTTCACAGTTGGGAATGCACCCATCCTGGCCGGCGTTGGGGTCCCAGGGATTGCCGGAACCTGGGTCGTACGCGTCGTCGTACGTGTCGTAGGAGCTGGAGTAGTCACCCCATTCACTCGCATCCGCATACACCATCTGGTCCGGCGCTGAGTAGTTGCCGTCCTTTCCGTTGTAAGAGGTATCGTAGGAGCCGTCTGTACTGATGCAGTCCTCGTACTGGTGTGCGCTGTTGCTCTCTTTGGCTCCATTCGAGTCCTCAGAGGACCCTTCGCATGCCACCAGCGAGAGCATCGCCAAGGCAGTGATTGCGATTTGAAATGTTCGATTCAGCCATTCCCTGCTTGTTTGAGTCCGATTCATCTGTGTCCCTCCTCTAAGTGATTGAGCAACGGTGTTACAAGAACTGTTCCAATTCATCAGAGCCACGTATTTCGTACGGTTTTTGTTTTCACTGCCATTGAAGGTGGGGAGTTTTTCTACATATAGTAAACATCTTGTACGGTACCGAGGCTATTTGGGCGCTAGAACCGGCTATCTATCGCTATTCCTAGTTGGCACTCCCCTTGCAAACCATAAGCGCAAACGATCGGACATTGGAGGAGGGGCCATGAGAAAGAGGGAAACACGAGGGACTTGTTTGAGAGGGTTGGTAGCGTGGCTGACGGGGACACTGTTTGTTGTCACCTTGCTGTTTGCAGTTGCGTGTGAACCAGCAGGGGACGAAGAGCAAGATGGCGATGCGAAGTTGGAGGAAGTCTCACCCGAGTATTGGGAGGATGTGCCGGACATCTGGGTGAATCCCGAGACATCGGACTCCTTTGACA
>CALFHQ010000866.1 GCA_937876385.1 uncultured Pseudomonadota bacterium | reverse complement strand
GTGGAAAATCCCTTCCTTGCCCTCAAACACCTCCACGGGGCCCGTGTAATTCGTACTCGCCAACATCGCGGCCCGAACACCCGCCTCGGTGGCCATGGGGTCTGCGGTGTTTTTCATGTTGGTCAAGTGCCCGGCCACCACTCCACCCAGGGTGAAATGGCTGGAAGCACTGATTCCCGCCGCTGCCACAGTCTGGTCTTCGTTTAGACCCAACATCCGAGCGGCCACAAAGGGGCTCACCATCTGCGTCAACGAAGCGTGGTGCCAGCCCACTTCACGAACACCCGGGGTGGCCGCATGGCAAAGGCGAAGCTCCAATTCATAAGCAATGAGAATCCCCACCAGAAGTTCCTTGCCGGAAAGACCCTTGTATTCCGCCGTGCTCATCGCTGCCGGAATGATATCGGAAGGATGTGCGGGGTCCTGCTCCCAGTAGATGTCGTTGTAGTCCATGGCCCGCACAAGAAGGCTGTTCATCAAGGCCGCATTGGCCATGTTGGTGCGGGTTCCATGTCCCATGATGGTGGCCTGCTCGTGGCCACCCAAGGCCTGAATATAGGAATAGGCCTGGCGCATGTCTTCGTGGTCTACGGCAGCTAGTGCACACCCGATGCTGTCCAGGAGAAAGCGTTTGGCTTCCTTCACCGAGGCCTCGGGGATTTGATCATATTGGAGGCTCAGGGCAAACCGAGCCATTTCCCGACTGATGGAATCCATGACGTCTCCTTTGCTAATCGATGGCGTCCACAATGGCCTGGGCCATCTGGAGGGTTCCGGTGTTTCCGCCCATGTCGTAGGTGCGAGCTTCGCCCGAGGCCACTACTTTGGCGATGGCCGCTTCGATGCGATTGGCCATGTCGATTTCACCCAGGTAATCGAGCATCATCTTCGCCGCTCGAATCATGGCCAGGGGGTTCACCTTGTTTTGCCCCGAGTACTTGGGAGCCGAGCCGTGGGTGGGTTCAAACACGGCATAGTTGTCGCCGATGTTTCCAGCAGCAGCAAAGCCCAGACCGCCCACCAATTGGGCCGCAAGGTCGCTCAAGATGTCTCCAAACATGTTGGAAGAGACCATCACGCCGTAGTCGTTGGGGTTTTTCAAGAGCCACATGCACTGGGCGTCGATGTTGGTCTCCCACAGTTCGATGCCTGGGTATTCCTTGACCATCTTGCGGGCTTCTCGAACCATGAGTCCCGAGGTCTCACGGATGACGTTGGGTTTTTCCACCACGGTGACGGTCTTGTAGCCGAACTTCTTTGCGTATTCAAAGGCACTTCGAAGAATCGCCTGGCAACCCTTTCTCGTGAAGATTCGAGTGGAAATAGCGAGGTCTTCGCTGGGGGTATCGGCAAAGCGCTTCATGCGGGGGTGGGTCTCCAGGGCGGTTCGCACAACCTCCGGGACCGGGTGGAACTCGACGCCGCAGTAAAGCCCTTCGGTGTTCTCTCGAAAAACCACCAGGTCGATGTTGTCCTTGTAGTTCAGCGGGTTTCCCGCATAGGACTTGCACGGACGCAGGTTGGTGTGGAGGTTGAAAAGCTGGCGAAGTCCAACGATGGGACTGGAGTAAACAAGACCCTTGCCCTGCAATTCCGGAATCAGCTCCTTGGCCGCTTCTTCTTTGGGTTTGGAAGTGATGGCCCCAAACAAGGCCGCATCGGTGTTTTTCAGCACTTCGATGGTGCGGTCGGGGAAGGGATTGCCCTCGGTTTTCCAAAACTCCCAGCCGATATCCCCGTGGATGAACTCGGCATCGAAGCCGACCTTGTCCAGAATCAGCTTTGCAGCGTCCATTACTTCCGTTCCAACGCCGTCACCCGGCAACCATGCGATTTTGTACTTAGCCATGTGTTCTTTCTCCTGGTTCTCTATCGGTTCAAGTTTCTATCAGTTGTTTGAATCTCTCAGTCAACGCCCAGCCGTTTGCGGGTAAAGGGAATCAACCCTCCAGCCTCGAGAATGGCCAGAACCTCCGGGGGAAGGGCGGGGAAAGCCAGCTCCCGACCCGCATGGTGGACAATCCCCTTTGTGAAGTCGATGTCCAACGGGTCTCCGGCCTTCATCTCATCGATCCCTTCCTTCAACTCAATCACGGGGAGGCCCAGATTGATGGCATTTCGAAAGAAGATGCGGGAAAAGGAACGGGCGATGACCGCTTTGACTCCAGCGGCCTTCAGGCAAGTCGCAGCTTGCTCTCGAGACGAACCGCAGCCGAAGTTCAAACCGGCGACGACAAAGTCCCCCGAAGCGACCTTCCCGGCAAACTCGGGGTCCAGGTCTTCCATGGCGTGTTCCGCCATCTCTTTGGGTTCCATCGGTTGATAGGTGTACTTCCCGGCAAAAATGACGTCGGTGTTGACGTCGTCGCCGTATTTCCAGATTGTTCCGCTCATTTCAAGAACCTCCTGGGGTCAGTGACAACCCCTTCCACGGCGCTGGCCGCGACGGTTGCGGCTGAAGCGAGGTAGATCTCGGCATCCCGGGAGCCCATACGCCCCTGGAAGTTTCGGTTGGCGGTGGAGAGGCACTTCTCGCCGGGGGCGAGAACCCCCTGGTGGGCACCCAGACAGGGGCCACAACCGGGATTGAGGAGCACGCCACCGGCACCCACCAGCTTCTGCATGGTGCCGTCTTCCATGGCTTGCATCAAAATTTCCTGGGATGCCGGGAGAATCAACAGACGGGTCTTTGGATGGACCTTGCGCCCTTCCAGGATGGCCGCCGCTTCGCGGAGATCTTCGAGCCGACCGTTGGTGCATGTGCCCAGGAGGCACTGGTGAATGGCCATGCCGGCCAATTCTTCCACCGACACCACGTTGTCCACGGTGTGGGGTTTGGCCACCTGCGGGGTCAACTCCGAGGCGTCCCACTCCATGACCTCCTCGTAATCGGCGTCGAGGTCGGGGTAGACGGGGTCAAAATCCACAACCGCGCGGTCCTTGACATAGGCAAAGGTCTTCTCGTCGGCTGCGATGTAGCCGTTCTTGGCTCCCATCTCAACGGCCATGTTGGCCAGCACCATTCGAGACGAAATGTCCATCGCGCTGATGGCCTCTCCCGAGAACTCCACGGACTTGTACAACGCCCCGTCGGCACCGATATCCCCGATGATGCGGAGGATGAGGTCTTTGGCCGTGACTCCAGGTTGCAGTGTCCCGTTCACGATGAGCTGGAAGCTCGCCGGGGTCTTCAGCCAAATCTTTGAAGTAGCATAGAGCACAGCCATCTCCGAGCGTCCCACTCCCGCTGCAAAGGCACCCAGGGCTCCGTAAGTGGTGGTGTGAGAGTCAGACCCCAAGATGAGCTTGCCGGGAAGGGCAAATCCCTTCTCGGTGAGCACCTGGTGGCAGATTCCAACACCCATATCGAAGAAATTCTTGATTCCCTGGGCTTCCACGAACTCACGGATTTCTTTGTGGTTGATGGCGTACTTTTCTTGCGCGGCGGGAACAGTGTGGTCCAGCACGATGACGAACCGCTCGGGGTTCTTCACCCGGTCCACACCAATCTTCTTGAAGGTTTTGGCGATGGCCGCTGTGTTGTCGTGGGAGAGGCAGAAATCCGGCTCCAACTCGACGATTTGGCTCACCTCGACGGACTCAAGTCCAGCCTTTGCTGCCAGTACCTTCTGAGCAAATGTCATTCCCATGTTGTCATCCCTCGATGGGGTCGAAGTTCATGAAATCAGCGTAGTGAAGAATCACGGCTTCCGGGGTGCGCTTGAAGGGATCCCCTTCTTTCGAGTGAGTCCCGATGATGTGCAGTACTTCGTCCGGGAGACCGCAAGCGTCGGCGATGGCCAGTCCCGAGAAGGGGTGGCGAACGAGCTTGCCGTTGGCGCTCTTCTGGAATTTGCCGTCCTTTTCCTCGATTTCGAGCATTTTGCCCACGTCGTGGAGGAGAGCACCGGCCAGGAGGATGTCTTTGTTCAACGTCAAGGCGCCTTTGTAGACCTCGTCGAAGGTCTCGGCGACCTTGAGGCAGATGCGGGTGACGCTCTGCACGTGCTGGGCGAAGTTGATGTCCACCTTCTTCACCAGCGTGAAGGGAATGCGCTTGATGTCTTCAGGCTGGTATCCCCCCCGTTTGGTTGCCATCACCCAGGCTTCGAGCACCTGGTCTCTGAGTGTTTCGTCCTCTATGAGGTCCACTTCCGGGAAAATCTCTCGGATCTGTTCTTTCATTTCCATCCCTCGACTTTGAAAACGGAGTCAATGGCACTTCCATCAACCCACTCAATGACTGCAATGACTTCATCCCCAAACACGGGGGTCTTTACCGGTTGCACCAACCTCTCCGCTTCCGCCTTGATATCGGCAAGCTCCTTTACCGGCAACCCGGCCTTGATGAATCGATCCTTCAATTCCGGTTGTCTCGGGTTCACTGCGATGCCTCGCTCGGTGACGATGACATCGATTACCTCTCCTGGGGTCGTGATGGTGGTCACCTCGTCCACGATGACGGGCATGCGTCCTCGCAGAGTGGGAATGGTCACGATGGCGACTGATGCCCCGTGGGCCACATCCTGGTGGCCTCCAATGCCGTGGAGCAGGCGCCCGTCGGAGTGGGTGTTGACGTTGACGTTGAAGTCCAGGTCCACTTCCGTGGCACCAAGGAAAGCAGCATCGAGCATAGCCGTGGCGCAGGCACCGTCGTAGTTGGCGTAGGTGCCCACATCGATGGGGGCGTGGCCTGGATCCTTCTGGAGAGACTCAATGGCCCAGCGGTCAAAGGCCTGGCCGTGCATGAGCTTTCGGCACAGTCCGTCGTTGAGCTGGTCGATGAGGAGCTTGGTGACCCCTCCCATGATGAAGTTTGCGACGATCCCCGCCCTCTTCATCTCTTCCCCAATCATTTTGGTGGCAGCAAGCGAGATACCCCCGGCACCCCCCTGGAAGGAGAAGCCATCCTTGAAGTAGCCAGAGTATTTCACTGCTTCTGCAGCCAGCCGTGCGATGTGTAGTCGAGTGGGGGATTTGGTGATTTGCAGGGTTCCCGAGGCGATGCTGTCGGGGTCTCCGATTTCATCCACGACGCAGACATAGTCTGTCCAACCTTGCTGAATGTCGAATGGGAAAACCGGGTAGGGGGCCAACTCGTTGGTGATAACCACGGTCTTTCGAGCGTACTGCGCGTCTACCCCGGAATAGGTCATATATCCGCACGGCGTCTTGCCAAAGACCCCCGTTGCGTTTCCCATGACGTCGGCCTGGGATGCTGCCAGGAAGGCCACATCGATTTCCACATCGCCGGCTTCAACGGCTCGCCAGCGACCGCCGTGGGAGCGAAGCACTGCCGGTTGAGCAAGAACGCCGCCCTGGGAGACGTAGGCCCCCACAGGGCCGTTCATGGACCCTTCGATTCGGTCGATGAGTCCACTCTTGATGTGGTCGATGACCGGCTTGTGGACTGGGAAGAGCGCCGTGGAGAAGAGACGAAGCCCCTTGAGCCCCTTGCGAGCGCATGCGTCGAGAACCTGGTTGATGACGTAATCGCCATCTCGAAACAGGTGGTGGAAAGAGATGGTCATACCATCTTTTAGACCCACTCGGTCGATGGTCTCGTCGATAGAGTGGAGAACCTTCGACCCCTGGTTGTCCGTGAAGCGTTGCCAGCGAGCTGCTTTTCGCCCTTCGGGTCGGCGGGTGTAGATTCCTTCGTAGGGGGTGACGATTCGGTCGCCTATCTTGTCGGGGACCATGCGTCCCATTGCATTCTTCTTCATTTCGTCACCTCCTGTCGCATCATGGAAGCCAGTTTAAGGATTCGCCGGGCTCGTTCCAGGACCGGCTGATCGATCATCTTGCCTCCCATGGCGATAGCACCAAGCCCTTTCCTCTGGGCCTCTTCGGCGACTTCTACAACCTTTCGGGCGTATTCGATTTCGGCTGGCGTGGGGTCAAATACTTTGTGGATGGGGGCTACCTGCCGGGGGTTGATGACCCCCTTTCCGTCGAATCCCAGGGATTTCGCCTGGCGGGTCTCGGTGACCAGCCCTTCTTCGTCTTCCAGGTCGCTGAACACGGTGTCCGAGGCCTGAATACGGTTGGCTTTGCATGCTGCCACAATGGCGGAGCGGGCGTAGAGCAGAGCATCCCACGTTCGACTGGCACCCACGTCTCGGGTGTAGTCCTCGGCGCCAAAGGCCATCTGAATGACCCGCTCGTCGGCACCGGCGATTTCGTCGGCTCGAAGGACCCCTCGGGCGGTTTCCACGATGGGGATGATTTTCGTGGTTCCTTCGGGAATGCCCAATTCTTTCTCTGTCTTTGCGAGCAATTCTGAGAGCTGCTGGATTCCACCCTTGCCTTCTGCTTTGGGGAGGCAGATGCCGTCGGGGCGACCGCGAAGGACTTCGGGGATGTCTTCCAATCCGTAAGTGTTCAGGGGGTTGATTCGGACCCACACTTCGGGGAAGTCCACCATGCCGAGCATGTGTTTCACGAGGATTCGAGCTTCTCCCTTGGCGACGGGAGGCACAGAATCCTCCAGGTCAAGGAGTACCACATCGGCGCCGTGGAGCTCGCATCCTACCAGGAGTCGGGGGTTGTTGCCCGGGCAGTACAGGCGGGTACGGCGCAGTCGGTCTCTGGGGAGCTCACGATGGGGTGTGGTGGATGGGGTTGTGCTGCCCAGGGCCGGAAAGGCGCGGCGCAAGGCGGTTTCCGTTCTGGCGCCGATGACGTAGTCGAGGGAGCCGAACTCCTCCACGAGGATGTGGCATGGGGAAAGGCCGGGGAGGTTGTCGATGACGCCTTGAACCACGGCTTCGATTCCTTCAGCGAGCATCTCCGATGCCTTTGTCTTGATTTCAATTTTCAAGGTGGAATCGGGGGTGACCGTCACCCGGCAGTCCCCCTTGTCGAGGGCGCCTACGATGGTCTGTGCTGACATATTCACGAAACCTCCTTATGAGTGGGAATGAGGATTGTTGGTTTGTTGGCGCCCTTTTCGGGCAACTTCGAGAGTCATGGAGCCTCGTCGTGTCGGTTCTTCTGGGACGGGCAATCGGGGTATTAGAGCAGCGACAATTCAAAAAATCAAGGCGATTTGACTGAGAATAAGATCCTATCTGAAAGCGAGGCGCAAACTAGCCAAATGTCACGAGGAAGACCCCGCCGATGCCGAGGATAATTCCGAGGACTCGGCGGCGATTCACTGCTTCAGCCAGGAAAAGGGCACCGAAGATGAAAACAAACAGATTGCTCATCTGATTCAGGTTGGCAGCGACGGATGCTTGGGTGTATTTGAGCCCACCAACCCAGCACATCATCGCGAGGTAGGCGCCCAGGAAAGAACCCAACACGGTGTAGATTCGACCGGAGCCCCACAGCGTGGCGTGGACGATGGCTCGTCGCTGGGGGTGGAGCAGGAGCATGGGGATGAGGAGCGCCACTCCACCGACGAGGCGAACCTGTGTCGTCCAGATGAGGGGCTCTTTTTCCATGATTTCTTTTACCATGATGATGCTGATGGCCATGGAAAGCATCGCCACAGCCCCGAGAGAGAGTCCAAATATCAGGTCTTTGCGTGGCAAAGAGGTGGGCATTCGGCGAGGTTCGTACGTTGCCGCAACAATGGCCAGGGCGATGAGGGCAATCCCTCCGACCTGCCAACCGGTGAGAGTTTCCTTCAAGAACAACACCGAAAGGATGGTCACGAAGGGGGCGTACAGGCAGTCCACGATGGCGGACAGGCTGGCACCCAGAATGTTGAGGGAGCGAAGAAAGAGAGTGTCGCAGACTGCAATACCCAACGCTCCGCTGGCCAACAGAAGAAGATAGTTTCGAGAAGAAGACTCGTGGAAGATGTCCTCCCTAAGGAGCAGGGCTGTGGGGATGAACAACGTGATTCCCAGCAACCCCTTGAACAAGTTGAGGCCGATGGGGTGGACGGTCTCCCCACTCTTCTTGAACAGAATTACCGCACCGGCCCATACAACCGCTGCTGCCAGAGATAGGATCTCTCCCAGGTATGGCACTTCGCTCAAGCTTGCGCCTCGTCGATTTTGGATTGGAGCTCTTCCCACCGGGCATAGAGCTGCTCGACGGTCCTTTCTGCCTCTTGCAACTTGTCGAAGTGCTCCCTGGCCTTTCCTGCATCGGAAGCGATGGCCGGGTTTTCCAGCATCACCTGTTGCAGGGAGACGGCCTCTTCGGCATTTGCAATGTCCCCTTCGATGGTTTCGAATTCCTTCTTTTCGAGGTAGCTCAGGGGGCTCTTCTTCTTTACACGAGGCTTGCTGACTTTGCCCGCCTCCTGCTCCTCTTTGGAGTCCTGGTGGAGATCTCGAAGCCACTGTGTGAAGTCGCCGTAGAGCCGGGCCTTTCCAGCACCATCGAGTCCAACCATCACCGTGGAGAGGCGATCCAGCATCCACCGGTCGTGGGTCACCATGACGATGGCTCCGGGGAAGCGTTCGAGGCTCTCTTCGAGCATCTCCAACGCCGGGAGGTCCAGGTCGTTGGTGGGTTCGTCAAGGAACAGCAGGTCCGCCGGTTCAAGCATCAGCATGGCCAACAGGATGCGAGCCTGCTCCCCACCCGAGAGGTCTCCCACCTTCATCTTAAGAAACTCTTCGGTGAAGCCGAATCGTTTGGCCCAGGCTCGCACGTGAACCTGCCGCCCCTCGAACATCACCATGTCCCCGTCGGGAGCCAGCGCCTTTTGCACCGTCCCCTGTTGATTGAGCCCCTTGCGCTCCTGGTCAAATCGCACCAGTCGCAAGTCGTTGGCATATCGGACCGTCCCCTCGTCTGGGGCCAATTCCCCGGCCAGAACTCGAAGCAAAGTGGTCTTTCCGCTTCCGTTCAACCCCAACAACCCCAGACGCATCTTCGGGGAGAGGATGATGTCCAGGTCGTCAAACAGGAGCTTGTCGCCAAATGCCTTCTTGAGTCCTCGAGCCACTAGAAGCCGCTTCGTCTTTCGCCGGGTCGCCGAGAACTCCATGTCCGGAGTCGTGTTGTGCTTGAGGAGAGCCCGCAACTCGTCCAAGTCCTCTCGCAGGGCGTGGGCCTGCTCCACACGGAAGCTGGCCTTGGTCGTTCGGGCTTTTGGACCTTGCCGAAGCCAGGCAATCTCCTGCTTCACCCGATTGCTCAAGGATGCCTCGCGCTGTGCCTCTGCCTCGTGATAGGCGGTGCGCTTCTCCAGGAAGCGGGTGTAGTTCCCTTCTATCTTTAACAGCCCCCCAGGGTAGAGGCGGTTCATCTCCACGACGATGGAGGCGGTGTTTTCCAGGAAGGTACGGTCGTGGGTGACCACCATGATGGCGTAAGGAGCCTGCTTCAGCGCTCCTTCGAGCCAGTCGATGCCCGACAGGTCGAGGTGGTTGGTGGGTTCGTCGAGGATCAGGAGGTGAGGTTCCTTGACCATCTGGCACGCAATCGCCACCCGCTTCTTCCAACCTCCAGACAGCTCCGATACCACTCGGTCGGGATCCGTGAAGCCGGCCTGGGAGAGTATGCGGGAGACCCGCACGTCCCGTTCCACTTCGGTTACGTCCAAGTCTCGGGCGGAGTGGGCCACGAGTTGCCGGACAGTCGCCGACGGTTCGAAGTTCTCCTCTTGCGGCAGGTAGGCCACTCGAAGGTCGTTGCGGTAGGTGATTCCACCGTCGTCGGGGGTCTCTTCGCGGGCAAGGATCTTCATCAGGGTGCTTTTCCCCGACCCGTTGGAGCCAATGATTCCCCAGCGTTCCCCTTCGTACACGCCAAAGGTCAGCCCCTCAAACAGGGTTCGATGACCAAATGACTTCTCCAGGTTTTGGCAACTGACCAGAATGGACATTTCCTGCACTCCCCCCTAGCGTCCCGGGATGATAATCGAAGCGGATGGATAAGGGAAGCAGAAGGGCGAGATGGCCTTGAGGCGACCTAGCCCCCTCGGCTTTCTGCTTCTTTTTGCGGCACCACCGTGCGCAAACGAGGAGAACCCTCGTTAAGTCTTAGTGTGTTCGGAATCCGCCGGCACACCGGATGTCGGCGGAAGGC
>CALFHQ010000865.1 GCA_937876385.1 uncultured Pseudomonadota bacterium | reverse complement strand
CCCACAGACCTTCGGGTGGACTCCGCTCGGATCTGATCCCCCTGCGGTACCACAGTTGTAGTAGCCACCACTGGAGTCCCATCCGCACTGGGGTAGTGCCCCGCAGTCCTGGGTCTGCAGTTGGCCCCCGTCGCAGTAGCTCAGGATTGTGCCCGTGCAGCAACCCTCGAACGTGATGTCACCACAACCGCTGGTGGCCACGCATGTGCCAACCTGACAAGTCGTGCCTGCGCCGCATGTGCCGCAGGTAGCCCCACAGCCATCCGCTCCACACTCCTTTCCTGCGCAATCCGGCACACACGAAGCGCAGGCCTTCGGATTCGCTCCGCTCGGGTCTGAACCACCAACCGTCCCGCAGTCATAGAAGCCCCCGTCGGCGAACCACCCACAGCTCTGGTTCTGGCTGCAATCGGTGATGACAAGCTGTCCGTTGTCGCACCATTTCAAGGACGACCCGTTACAACACCCTTCCCAAGTGACTCCAGCACATTCGTCTGTGGAGGCCACACACTGGCCACCAGTGCAAGGCACTCCGGCTGGACAGTTGCCACAAGTCCCCCCGCACCCGTCTGGCCCACACTCCTTGTTCTCGCATTTCGGAGGACAGGTGCCTGCGGGGCAGGCGAGAGGATAGTCGCCAGATGGGTTAGCTGACCCGTCTGTGCCACAGTCATAGTAGTCCTTGTCTGCGGCCCACCCACAAGCTGGATTCGAAGCGCAGTCGCCCCCCTTGATCTCTCCCTCCTCGCACCAGACCAGAGAGTTGTCGACACAACACCCCACGAACGTGATGCCGTTGCACTCCGATGGAGGTAGAGCTTCACAAAGGCCAGTTGCCGTGCAAAGGAAACCGGAACCGCACTGGCCACAGGATCCACCACACCCGTTGCTTCCACAGATCTTTCCGGTGCAGTTCGGCACACATGGGGTCTCTGTGGCGTAAGCGGAGATCTTTACCAAGAGAACCGTGTTGCTGCTCTCTGCAGCGACATCTATCCAGGTCTTCTCCGGGTTGGTAGGGTCATTCACGGCAGCCAGGATCTCATCCTTGTCGATTTGGACCACACCAAACGGATCATCGCTGTTCCAGAACCCGAAGTCTGCATCCATCAGAAGAAGCTTGACGGACAGAGCACCGCTGGTTGGAAGCCCGCTCCATCCCACGCTCGTCCAGAGAGGATGATATGTTCCACTCTGTTCTGGAATATTGATGTCTAGCTGTAAGGCATGTTGCCCACCGATCCAGACCTCAGCCTTTCCATATGGGTCAGGTTTCTCAAGCTCCGCAAGCAGCGGTCCGGTGAAAACATCAAACAGAGGACCGAGAATGCTCACAATCGGATAGCTCTTCCCGACCAATCCCAGGACCGCTTTGATTACGTCTTTTGCAACCGGCTGATCTATGTCCCAGTAGCTACCTTCAATGTCCGACACCCCAAGGACGGCTTCTTCAATCCAGACTGCGATCTGCGTCGGTACGATGCACTCCGCATCGGCGCAGCCGACGGCGCAGCTCTCGTACACTTCTTCTTCCTGGCCGCAGGAGTCGACCCAGCAAACATCATTGCCACAGCATTCCCAGTCAAAGTACGACTCGCACTCGCACCATCCCCAGATGCAGTCGGCGCCAGGCTCGCAGGAACCACAGGAGCCACCGCAACCATCATCGCCGCATTCGGCATCATCGCACTCGGGCTGGCACACACACTGACCATCTGAGCACTCGTCCTGTCCGGTACAGCTCCCGCAGAAGCCACCGCAACCATCAGGCCCACATTCCGCACCTGCGCAGTCCGGCTGACAGACGCAGTTCCCGTTCTCACAGGCCTTCTGTCCCGAACAGGTCCCACATGATCCACCGCAGCCATCCGAGCCGCAGTCCTTCCCAGTGCAGTTCGGCTGGCACACACATTGTCCCTGGTCACAGGTCTCCCCCTGGGGACAGGTGCCGCAGTTCAGGCCGAGACCGTAGGAATCGGTTCCACACTCCTGTTCGAGGCAGGGGTCGATGCACACACCACTCGGGTTGCACTGCCAGTTGCCGATACACTTGCCACATGTCCCTCCGCAGTCGTCGTCCCCACATTCCTTGTCCAGACAGTCCGGCGTGCAACCGGACACGCACTGGCCAGCCTGGCAGGACTCATTGCCCGAGCAGGCTCCGCAGGAGCCTCCGCAACCATCATCTCCACATACGATCCCCTGGCAGGATGGAGAGCATGCAGGGGCCTTGCAATCGCCCTTCGAACACCCGTCGTCGCATTCCTTGAAGAACACCCACTCCGTTCCCGCCGCATTGCACTTGACGACATCGGAGCCATCACACTTCTTCTGCTCGGGGTCACAGATCGTAGAACCGCCCCCATCCGAACCTGAACCGGAGGCACAACTCCACAACAGAAGAGCAGGGATGACGCCAATGAAGTGCCGCATTGAGACTCTCCTCTTTCGCAGAACCAAGTTCAGGACTATGCTGATTTTGCTCGAAGCAGAGGCTTGTTACAAGTGGCTTCTATCTGCTGTAGTAACAGGACACTCCCCCATCCCCCGCCGTAGGTCGCCCCACCAGGACCGAGTCGCTGTCGAGACCCGTGGGCTTGAGGCCGATGGAGGACCGCTCCCTCTCGTCGGTCGAACGAATACAGCTTCGACGGGCGACATCAACAAGATGGCTGCGATCGCCGAGACACACGAGCGCATTCGCTACAGACAACCGTAGGACCATCGAAAAGTTTGCTGCCGACGCAAACCTCCCAGAGATGCACGATCTCCTCTTCGTCGGGCTCCCGGAGGACCTCGCCGGTGTCGGGGTCAAGCTCCAGACTTGAGGCGTCGGAACATTCGAGGTAGTCGCGGCTCCAGCGGACGTGGACGCTGAACTCTCCAGGGACGACGGGACGGCCACAGTGGACGCAGTGGTAGTGTTCGCCTGGATGCTGCCTGCAGTGGCAGGCCTGCTGCTTCAGAACGTGTAACACGTGGGACAGCCGCTGGGCCGCAATGCCTTCTGCTGTTACATGATGGCGGGACATCTGGCGGGCGAGGCGGGAGCGGAGAAGCCTGAAGTCAATGATATCGCTGGCTCTGTCGCTGTCGTAACGGGGTTGTGCAGGCTCCGTTCCCGTTTGTGAGCGTGTCGGCTCCTCGTTCACTTCCGCGTTATCCGCGGTTCGGCCTTCTGGATCCTGGTCGTAACTTAGGCGCCTTAGGGCTTCATCGCCGGTTGGGTCCTGGTCGGGGTTTTCTTTCTGTCGTAGCAGTTCGCCCCCGTAGGGGGCGGCTTCTAGGGTTCCTGCCTTGTATTCCCCGTAATTTTCTTGGAGGCGATCCCGGCCCTGTGTTTCGGGAAATCGGTAGATCGACCGAACCAGGTCCGAGTCGAGGAGCTGGATGGCGAGCATCTCGATGACGTCCTGCTGAGGGTAGCCCTCCAGCTCCATGACCTTGCGGATCGCGGCGACGCGTTCGAATTGGGTGATATCAGGCTTTCGACCGGCCCCAGGGCGAGATCCGCCTCGCTTCGTTTTGTTCTTTATCTTCAATATGTTGCGCCCTCCTTTGATTTCGTCCTCCGGGATCACTGTAGAGGGCCGGAGAATCCAAGGAGATGTCCCCTTGTGAGATCAGGGTCCTCAACGGGGGTCCCGGTG
>CALFHQ010000864.1 GCA_937876385.1 uncultured Pseudomonadota bacterium | reverse complement strand
GCTCTCATGGCTGCCAACGACGCCATCGACAACCCGGACACCGTTGCCGAATACATGGAACTCTACCCCTTCGCCTGCGGAAACCAGGACAATCCGGAGATTCCCGGCGCACCCCCCACTCACGGCCCCGTCATTGCCAGGCACTGGCAAGTGTTGTGGGAACGACTCAACGGAAATGACGCCTTTGACGAACCCTTGAGCGGCACCTTCTACAGTGACAGCTCCCCGTACAACCAGGTCACGGACTCCTCGTTGCCGGATTCCTGGGTCTCCTTCGTGCTCCCCCACGGACTGAAACCCTCCACTGTGAACACCGACACTGTGCTTGTTACCGACGAAAGTGGGGCGTCCCACCCAATCAAGCTTCACGTCTACTATGGCTGGAACTCCCACCTGGTGAACGTCAAGCCGCTGGAAGATTGGGAAGCGGAGACCGACTACACCGTCTCCATTCTGCCCCCCATTGCAGATTGGGAGGATCGTCCGATGGCAGAGGAGCACACCTTCACCTTCTCCACCAAGGAAGAGCCTGCACCCCCCGTTGACGAAGGTGTCACCGAAGAAGACGTTGTGGAATCCCCTGAAGTGGTGGCGGACAGCGTTGCAGCCGACTCGGTTGAGGAGGACGCAGTGGACGGTGACACAGGGAAGTCGGGAGAAGGCAGCTCCGGCTCCGGCGGTTGCACCGTCACCAACGTGACAACCAATCCCCCGTCAGCGACCGTCATTGTCTTGATGTTGCTTGCTTTGGCACTTCTTTTCCGCCGGCGACTCCACCAACACGGATAGATCGACCCCCGTAGCGCTTCTCCCCCTACGGCCCGCTGGAACCGTCGTCTCCCGCAGCCTCGGACTCAGACTGGTCATAGACCCTCGCCAGCCAGTTTTTGAGGATGCCATCGTAGTGAGATGCCAGTTCCGGCGAATTGTCGCTCAGGTCTGTTTCCTCAAAAGGGTCTGCCTCCCAGTCGTAGAGGCTGTAGTCGTTCTTTTTGCGGTTCCAGATGTAGTCATAGCGACCGTCTCGAACCGATACGGCGTAGAGCGGATCAGCCCCTTGGGATATCTTTTCAGCCAGATAGAACTGGTGGAAAATCAGCCTTCGTGGCCACTCCAACGGTCCAAAGAGCAGGGGAACCAAGCTGGTCCCTTCGAGAGCCACCGAGGTGTCGAGAGCCAGGAGGTTGGCCAGGGTTGGGAAGATGTCCAGGAGTGTCACCGTGGTTTCCGTGACTCGACGAGGGGGGATGTGGTTGGAACAAACCATCAGGGGAATGTGCAGCACTGGGGTGTGAAGGTCATAGCCGTGGGTGCGGCGAGCGTGGCGAGAGTCGAATGCCGACCCATGATCCGCCGTGATGATGAGCACATATCCGTCCTTGAATTGTTTCGAGACTTCATCCAGCAACGGCGTGATGTGGCTGTCCCAGGATGCCACCTCGGCATCGTAAAGGTCCTTCTTTCCAGTGCCAAATACGGGAGCTCCTTCAGGTTGCGCAAAGGGAGGGTGCGCATCCCAGTAGTGCACCCACAAGAAAAGCGGATTGGAACGCTCCCGGCGGACCTCATCGACTGCCAGCTCGGTCAACTTCCCGGCGCTGTGGACGGCCTGTTTCGTGCTGCGGCTGGCGCCTTTGGTTTGAACCGTGTCGAATCCCTGCAGCAGCCCCTTGAATCGCCTGTGCATGTAGGATGTGGGAGAGATGAAGACAGTGTCATATCCTGCCTCGTCGAGAACCTCCGAGAAGAAAATGTTCTCCCCCTCCAATCGAAGGGGTACCTGGTGTCCTGGAGTGCGAGCAAGCTGCGAGTCGTACACTCCGCCCAACAGGGCTCCCAGCGACAGGCGAGTGCTCGGTCCCTGGGAGAAGGCCTTGTCGAACACAACACACCCCTTCGAGAACTCGTCCAGGTTGGGGGTTGTGGGCCGAGGATAACCGTTCATGTGAAGGTGATTTGCCGACAGGGCATCCACTGTAATGAGGACCACCGGCAGCTTCCCACGGGGAAAGTCCGATGGCGTCGGGTAGTCCCATCGGCCCCCTTCCAGGGCCAGGAAATCCAGGTCACCGCCCACGCAATCTTCGTCAATGCCGTTTCCCGGAATATCCACGGCAAGAGGGAAGATAGTCCCGTCGTCGGGGGCGCAATCTCCCCCAGCGAAGGCCTGCATGAATCCGTCACCGTCTCTGTCCAGGGTCTTCTCCACGAGGCTGTATGCCAGCGAGGTGGCAGGTGCCGCCCGAAACAGTCGGCGCGCCAGTCGATCACCGGGGTCCAATCCGACGGCTTCCAACATCGTCACCAACGTCAGCGCCAACAGCACCAGAGCAAACGCCGCGCCCACGAACCGAAACCGAAGAAGGGTACTGACCAGTCCCCCGATGAACATTGCCAGCAGCAAGGATCCCAGAAGAAGCGCAGGAACCTGCCACGGGGAAGCCGCAATTTCCGCATGGAACTTCAGGACAAAGAGAACCACTCCTCCCAAGGACACCACGAGGGCCGCCAGCAGAGGCCACATGGGGCGGCCGAAGCATGCTCGGACAACAGGAATCCGCTTCGCTTGAGGGGCAACCTTGCGCCCCAGCGCCAGACCGAAGACGAAGACCGGAATGGACAACACAAAGGCGCCAACAGTGGCGCCCACGGACAAAATCCCCTGGTACTCTGGGCGAACCACTTCAATGGCGATGGAGCGACACATTGTCACCGCCCCGAAGGTCGCCAGAGCCAGAGAAAAACCTCCCCAGAAGAGGGCGTTTGTGAGCCGGAAACCTGCCTCTGGATTCTTTTGCAACAGGTTGTTGAAGTGGCGTCGAAGACCCCCTGCCAGGATGTGATAAGGATTGTCTAAGCCCAGAGTGACTTGCCAAAACAAGCCCGTCAGTACGATGAAGGGCCACACCATGATCAAGAGAAAGAAACCCGAGGCCATGGCCGCTGAAACCGAAGGGGGGGAAGCGAACAGCCGCTCTCCAATCCACAGCAGAAGCCCCCAGACGACCCCGGTTGCAAGGGCGGCAGAGTATGGCCCGCCACGTGTTCCACCCTCTCTCATCTTTCCTCCAGACGGATCAGATGATAGGAGAATTGGCGGCAGAACTCAAATCGACTCAGAATCTGAAGGAAGTGTGGCGGAAATCAACACATCCTCGGGTCGAGACCGTGCCTCTACCCACCCCCGAGCTCTTTCATCAGCTCCATCTGGTCGTTGAACTCGGTCAGGAAGTCCTGGGTGACAGTGTAGAGCCAGTAAGATACAGCCAGCACAGTCACCGTCAGGACGATTCGCGCGACGAGGTTGAAGCGGGGATTCAGCCACACAAGAGGCAAGGCGAAGGGTCCCACCGTGAAAATGGCGATGACGAGAGTGGTGGTGGAGAAATACCACTTCTGGGCTGGAGGTCTGGCTTGTCCCGACCCGTCCAGGAACTCCCCACAGTAGCGGCACTTGATGGCTTCCTCCAGGATCTCTTCGGCGCAATAAGGGCACTTCTTCATCCGGGAACTCTCCTCTGTCTCGACGATGGCGCCGGTACGGGTGGGTAACAAGATACCAACGCGCTGCTGCGTTAGCCAGCCCAAAGGCCCTTTGCCAAAACCCCCGTCAAGTGATAGAAATTCCAATGTACAAACGGAGAATCTCATGCCCCTTCGCCGAAAACTCCTCGCCTACCTGGCCTTGCCCGCGCTGTTGCTGGCCATGGTCGGTATCAGCGGTTTTGTCTCGCTTAGGCATTTGGAACAGGCCGCCGGCAAGATTCTGGCGAACAACTACCGCAGTATTCAGGAAGTGCGGACCATGGAACGCGCCATCTCCACCCTGGAACTCAGCCTGTTGGTGGAGGGCACCTCGCACGTTGGCGATGGAACAGGCCCGAGGGATGAACTGCTTCGTCACTTCGAAGGGAGCCTCACCTTCTGCGAGGGAAACATCACCGAAGAAGACGAACGTCCATTGCTGGCCCGGATTCGCCGGGATTGGGACACCTTTCGCAGACATTTGGCAGGTGACTTCGACTTGAAGGAGGGAACCGGGGAAGCCCTTCTGAGATTGTTCCAGACCCTTCGAAGCGATACACGGGAACTGGTCCTTGTGAACGAGCAAGCCATGTTCGAGATGGAGACCCGGACCCGCCAAACCGCTCGCCTGATGAAAGCGGGAGTGGTGGGCTCCCTCGTTGCGGCCTTGTTGGCCCTTATCGCCTTCGCCTTCGTTGCCGCTGGACGAG
>CALFHQ010000863.1 GCA_937876385.1 uncultured Pseudomonadota bacterium | reverse complement strand
TGCCATCCTGGTAGTAGGACTTTTCGGCCAGACGATGGCCGGTTCGATAGCCCAGATAGGTGCCGTTTCGCACCCCATTTCGCTGGCACCAGTCGGCTTCCACGGTTTCGACTCGGGTGACAAGCCAATGGGGTCTCAACGGGGCCTTTTGAAGAGCGTGCATCGAAGAGGCACCTGCGGGACAGCTCAGGGGCGCGACTTCCACTCCCGAGGCCGGTGGGTGGCCGACCACGGCTCCAACAACAAACATGAGGAGAAACAGGAGACTACGCATGAGCACCTGGCCAACGTGGACACAAGACCGATTTGGAGACTAGCGGGAGCGTTCGTCTCACTGTACCATCGGTTTTAGTACACCACACCGGGCGAGGAGACGTCAAGGGTGGGATTTTGACCGACCCCCCGAGACGTCGTATCATCGTAAAATCAGAGGTGTAGTCTGCTCACTGGACCCTAGAGGCCAACTTGCAAGAGCGAATTGAACAATCGTTAAATCGGGACACAGCCGAAGGGGTGTACCGCCGCCTGAAGAAGGCCGCTAGACGTGCCGGCAGTACTCCGCTGGTGGTCTCCTTCGACGCCACAGTGGAGTTGGATTCGGTGGGCGCCGCCACCCTGTCCAAGTGGTACAGAGAAGCCCGCAAGATGGGGGTGGACGTTCGCTTTGAGGGGTTGGGAGAGCAGGCGAGGCAGGTTCTGGCGATGTTCGAGGCGCTCCCCGACGAGTTGGCTCACAAGAAGATGCCTGGGTTCTTTGAGCACGTGGGGGATGGGGTAGCAGCAGCGGCCCGAGAGGGATTGGACTTCCTGGTTCTTACCGCGGATACGCTTGCCTTCGCCGCAACCTCGATCTTCCAGGGTCGTTTTCTGTGGAGGCGCTTCCTCACACAAGCCGTGGAAATCGGGCTGAACGCCTTGCCCATCGTGGCTCTGATATCCTTCCTGGTTGGCCTCACGGTGGCCCTGCAAGCGGCGTATCAACTGCGCCAATTCGGGGCCAACATCTACATCGCCAACATGGTGGGTGTGGCGATGCTCTCGGAGATGGGGCCTCTCATGACCGCGATTTTGATGGCCGGTCGAAGTGGCAGTTCCATTGCTGCCGAGGTCGCCACCATGACCATGGCCGAAGAGATGGATGCCCTGCGCACCATGGGGGTGAACCCCATTCGATACGTTCTGGTGCCCAAGATGTACGCCTTGGTTCTGACACAGCCGTTGCTGACGATGATGGCGAACATCGTCGGGATCTTTGGTGGCTTGCTGGTAGCCTTTTTCTACCTGGACATCAGCATCCCCGCATTCTGGAACCAGTTGCTCTCTGCAGTGACCATGAAGGATCTGCTCACAGGGCTGTTTAAGAGCGTGGTGTTTGCAGGCATCATCGGCCTTGTCTCGGCCCAAGTCAGATTTCGCACGACAGGGGGAGCCGCAGGGGTCGGGCGCAGCACGACCCGGTCCGTTGTGGCGTCCATTTTCCTGGTCATCGTCGCCGACGCCGTCTTTTCATTGATCTTCTACTTTGGGGACTGAGGCTATGGCAAAGACTCTCATCACTCTTGCCGACGCCACCTTGGGATACCCCGGAAAGGATACCCTCATTGATGCGAACCTGACCTTCGACGAGGGTAGAGTCGCCTGCATCGTCGGAGGGAGCGGATGCGGCAAGAGTACATTGCTCAAAGCCCTCATCGGGTTGTTGCCCCCCAAGAAGGGGCAGGTGGAAGTCTTAGGAACGAACCTGTATGGCTCTGACGAAAACCAACGGGATGCCGTTCTTCGACAAATCGGAGTCCTATTCCAGAATGGGGCGCTGCTCAACTCCATGACGGTGCTTGAGAACATCATGATCTCCCTCCAGGAGCACACCAATCTCTCCGACGGACTCATGGAGGAAACGGCTCGATTGAAGCTTGCACAAGTGGGTCTAGAGCATGCTGCCACACTCTTTCCGGCGGAGTTGTCGGGGGGAATGAGGAAACGGGCAGCATTGGCCCGTTCCCTGGCCATGGACCCGGTGATACTTTTCTGCGACGAGCCCTCCGCCGGCCTTGACCCTGTAACCGCTGCCGGATTGGACGACCTGCTGTTGAGTCTCAAAGAGATTCTGGATATCACCATCATTGTTGTGACCCACGAGTTGATGAGCATCAACGCCATCGCCGACCGGATTGTCATGCTGAAACCCGGGGGAATTGTGTTTACGGGTTCCCTGGCAGAGGCCAAGGACAGCCCTGAACCCGAGGTCGTAGCGTTCTTTCGGCGCAAACAGCTAAAAGGTGCGGAGGGAAAAGTCTCTTTGCTGGAACAGATGGAGAACCAACGCCCATGATTACTCGAGGACAGAAAATACGACTGGGATTCTTCGTCGTCGTTTCAGCTTCTCTCATCGCGGCCATGATCGTGGTGCTTCTGGGAAACGAGCTGGGACAAGAGCAAGACATCTACACCACTCGGTTCACTGAATCCGTGAGCGGTCTGGAAGTGGGGGCCCCCGTGAAATACCACGGGGTGCGGGTGGGCACCGTGGAGTCCATCGAAATCGATCGAGAGCAGGTGGAAGAGGTCGTCGTCACCCTGGCGCTGAAACGGAAGACCCCGGTGAAGGAAGACACCATGGTGGTGCTCAACACCATGGGAATCACCGGACTGAAATTTCTTGAACTGAACGGCGGAACAGACGACACCCCCTTTCGATTGCCGGGCGAAGAGATCCCCTCTGGACCCTCCTTGATGCATCGCTTGACGGGAAAGGCGGACGTCATCACAGAGAAGATCGAGCTGTTGGTAAACAACCTGGTTGAGCTCACCGGGGACGAGCAACGAGCCCGGGTCTCCGCCATGCTGGATGACGGTTCCGAGGCCCTCTCCTCGGTGCGGCGCCTGGTAACCGAAAACGAAGAGGAGCTGGATACGACCATCAAGGATCTGTCACAGGCTGCCACGGAGCTTCGCAAGGTCTCTGGAACGGTGCAGGATCGCTTGGATCGAATCGAAGGGGACGTTCACAAGGTTGTGACTGATGTTCACCAACTGGTGGAGCAGCTCGACGGGGTCGTGGCTCGCCAGGACGACAACGTCTCGGTTCTGATGGGGCAGTCGTCCGACGTCGTGCTTTCCGTTCAGAAGCTCCTGGACAGCCGTGAGACCCGCCAGATGCCGCGGGAAGTGCTCCAGGCCATTCAGGAGACTCGCAGCCTGGTTACCCATACCGAGGAGCGGCTGGCCCGACTGATGACGACCCTCAATGACGGTGCCTCAGTGGTCCACGACCGGCTCTCCGACGAGCGATTGGACCAGACGTTGAACAACCTCGTGACCCTGTCCTCGAACATGGACGAACTGGTGCGCACCATGGACCTCACCATGAGGCAGAGCCGGGAAGACATCTTCAAAACCTTGGGCAACCTCGAGGACGTCGTGCGCAACTTGAACGACTTCACCCAGATGCTGTTGGAGAACCCCTCGATCCTCCTTCGTGGGTCGCAGCTAAAGGAGAGAGACCTATGAGAATCGGACTGCCAATCCTACCCTTGTGTGCGCTGATCTGTTTGTCCATGGCGTCCGGTTGTGGCTCTACGCCCCCTCGCCAATACTTCGGGATGAGCTACAGCTTGAGCGATGTGGAGAGCCGGGAGACCCCCAAATACCCGTTCACTTTGAGAATCCGGGAGCCCGACATTCAGTTGGCCTTCGACCGCTCCCAGATCGTCTACCGATACGACCCCTACAAGTTCAAGTACTACAACTACAAGTTCTGGGTTGCCAAACCGCAGACCATGGTTGCAGAGCTTCTGTACCGCCACCTGAAGCACACCAACCTGTTCAACGAGGTCTCTCTGGTTTACCAGCGAGAGGTTCCAGACTACGAACTCCATGGCGGAATCGACGCCATCGAGGAGTATGACAGCGGGGACACCTGGTACGGTCACCTGGCCATGAACTTCCGGCTGGTTCGCTTCTCGGACAGGAAGGTGGTCTGGGCCTACCGATTCGACGAGACCAAAGAGGTCTTCACCCGGGAGCCTGTCTATGTGGTTCGAGCTTTAAGCGAGCTCATGGACGAACAGATGTCCAAAATGATGCCCTCCATGGAAGCGGCCATGGACAAGGAAATGGCGGCCCGTGAAGCCGGCACCGAGGGAACAACGAAATGATGCAAACTGTCCGACGGTTCTGCCTCGCTGTGGCCTTGCTCGCTCTGATTCCCAGGGCGTCCATGGGGGAGGAATCCGAGGACCTGCAGTGGTTGCTTCCCCCTCCCGAAATCCAGCGAGACATGGACCCCACCCTGGTACCCGTTGGACGAGGTGCCATCTTCGTTCCGGCCATGAGCGATCCCAGAATGGAACCTCCCTATACGGTTTATCAAGGCAAGGCAGAGGTTGGGACAGCGCCCGTTGGAACTCGGGTGATTGTCAAGCCGGGTACCTACGAAGTGGAGTTGGGGTCCGGCTCCGGCCAGGACCGGCTTCGCCGCAGCATTACAGTCATCGAAGGGCGTACCGCCATTCTGAAGCCCGATTGGGCTGGGTTGCGGGTCCAGGTGGTTGACGAAAACCTGGTCCCCATTCGGTCTCAGTACGAACTCATCGAATTCCCCACGCTGCACAACCTCGGAATCGGCTTTGGAGCCCAGTTGGAGCAGGGAGAAGAGATTCGAACGTGGATCTTGGAGCCCGGCCTCTACATGCTGTTGAAGCCCGGAGAATCCTACCAGGCTCGGACCAACTTCTTCACCTTTCGAACTCGTCCGGGGCATTTGGAACAGATCACCCTGGTGGTGAATCCCGACTCGGGAGACTTCCTGGGCGCGGGGGAAGTCAACGTCCTGGGCCCCGGGTCGACAGAAGGAAACAAGTGGGTGCTGTCGGCCGTGGTAGGAGGAGCCCTCTCCTTGATCATGCAACGCAACCTCACCGGCGCTGCCGACACCACCACCCTGGGTCCTTCGTTCTACGTGGACGGCGTGGCCCAGTACAACGGCGACGAGCACCTCGGGTATGGACGTCTCAGCATCGACGAAGCCTTTACCCAGGAGGACTGGGCACGATTCGAGAAGAACACCGACTTCTTTCGAATGGATGTCCTGTACGCCTATCGAATTCTTCCAATTTTTGGACCGTACGTCCGCCTGGGAATGGAATCTCGACTGTTTCCCGGGTTCGAGTACTTCGACGAGAAGAAGGACGTCGTCTTGAAGGATGGAGACACCGAAGTCCGTCGTTTTGAGGGGAAAGAGGAGTTCCAACTGAGCCCCCCCTTCATGCCGTTGACGTTGAAAGGGGGGATCGGTCTTCGGGTGAGCACCCCGCCGAGCACCTGGATAGACCTCTGGGCTCTGGCCGGATTTGGAGGGAGGTACACCTTCGCCAACAACATGTACACCAAGCAAGATGTGTCCGACACTCCGGAAATCGAGGTGGGGCGCCTGAGTTCATTCTGGTCCTACGGTCTGGAATCAACCGTTGTGGCTCGGGCCAACTTGAGTCGCTGGGTGGTGCTAAACACCGAGTTCGAAATCTTCGTCCCCGTGGAAGAGTTCAACCGCCCCACCCTGCGCTGGGATTCCAACCTGGGCCTTCGAATTACCTCCTTCATCAGTGTGAACTACATCTACCGAATGCTCTACGAACCCGACATCAACGAAGAACTCCAACACGACCATCAGGCGCTGCTGCGATTCTCCTACAAGTTCCTGTAGGAGAAGCCAGGAGTTCGCTACTTCCCAACCCCGCATTTCACCCACTGGATCCGCATCCATCATTTTCTGTACATCTTTTCGGTACAAATCTTGTCCCAATGCCCCGTGGCGCTGAAGGTGCCTCGGGGCGCACGCCATCGGTGTGCTGGTAGAGTAGCCTGGGGTGAGGGCGCTGTAGGTGCCCTTACCCCAGG
>CALFHQ010000862.1 GCA_937876385.1 uncultured Pseudomonadota bacterium | reverse complement strand
AACCGGGAACCCTGCGTACCCCCGAGACTCTGGAATCTTGGTGCCTTGCAGGAGGGGGAGGGCCATTCCGCCGGCTCCGATGAAGACGAAGGACGCCGAGGTCTCTCGTTCAAAGCCTGTGGTCAGGTCCTTGGAAGCCACCGTCCATCCCCCATTGTCAGTCCGTTTCACCGACGAGACGTGCTGGTTCAAGCGGAGTTGAAAACCGCTGTGCCCCTGAAGTCCCTCGAAAAGGGCTTTGGATAGGACGCCAAAGTTCACGTCGGTACCTCGCCCCACTCGGGTTGCTGCGATGGGCTCATCAGGCCCCCGTTCTGCCATGATGAGGGGAATCCACTCTCGAAGTTGTGAGGTGTCGGTGGACAGAACCATGTCGCCGTACATGGGGTGTGCACTCATGAGTTCGTGTCGCGCTTTCAGGAACCGAACATTGTCTTCTCCCCAAACGAAGGACATGTGAGGAACCGGGTTGATGAACGTATTCGTCTCTCCCAAGTCCCCCTTTTCAACAAGGGATGACCAGAATTGCAGCGAAGTCTCAAAGGCAGCGTTGATGGTCAACGCCTTGGTGATGTCAACCTTCCCGGGTGAGACTTCCGGGGTGTAGTTCATCTCGCAGTTCCCTGCGTGCCCGGTGCCTGCATTGTTCATGTGATAGCTGCTCTCGCAGGCGATTTCTTCCAGACGCTCAAAGGCCACGATGCTGAGGTCCGGCATCAACTGTTTGATGAGTGCTCCCAAGGTGGCACTCATGATTCCGCCACCAACCAAGGCTACATCATAGCGTTCTTCCCCGTTTCGGATTGGCATCGGCTCCTCCCTGCAAGACCATACTTGGCGCTTCTTTGGAAAAATATGGGACGAGGAGGGGAGAAAACAAGGGGCAAAAGGCGCCGGTTCAAGGAGGATAGAGAGCGTCATCGCCCAAATGGCCTTAGGAGCCGTCGACTTCGTGCAGAACAACAGACAGCGGCACCCAAGCCCCGTCGGCGCCGCATCGAATCAGCGCATTGGGTTCAGTTTGGCTCTTCCTACGCACTTCGTCAAAGGGCAGAGGCCCCACTATGGCCTCTTCATCAGCGTCGTGGTTCTTGCGCCGCAGCAGCGACGGAGGGGGTTCTCCAACAAACAGATACCAGCACTGCTCCTCCCCTCGAGCTTGCACCTGGTCCACCAACCCTTCCAAATCCCGAACGATGGTGCTCACCTCATCGTCGGAGATGGTCTGGTCGAGGTTCTCGTCGAAGAGAACCTCCCACTGTGGATTTTCCTTGATGAAACTCCAGACCCGTTCACGTCTCAATGAATGTCGGGCGATCTGCTGCTTCAACTCCTCCAGTTTCTCCACCACTAAGAGCAATCCCTTGCGTCTTGCCCCTTCGATGAGGTCTAACAGCTCTTCGTCCACCCTCTCCTCAAGCCAGGCCGAGGGAAGAAGACCGAGTTTCTCCATCAAAATCGGTGCCAAGATGGGCTGCGCTCCGGGCAGGGGGATGAGGAATGTCCCGACGAGTACCGCGGATGCCGGGAAGGTCTTGAGGAGGTCGAGGAGTTGTTCCCTGGCCAGACGCCGGTCTTGGGAGGAGACGGGGGTTCCGTCGAGGAGCCGTTTCCCCACCGACGCCAGGTGCAAGGTCTCTCGGGCTTCCTGGAGCACTCGACTTCCTTGACGACGAAAGGTATTGGCGGCCTTTCTGCGGGTGCGAGTCCAAAGACGCTCCGAGGAGAGAAGGGCCTCTACGCCGGGTATCAACGCTTCCAGGCGGATGGCCAGTTCGTCGTGCCCTTCGTCTCGAAGGCGTTTCAGGGTCTTTCTCAGTCCAGAGGATTGTTTCATCGGCTCGAAGTCCTCGGGGGATTGTTTTTTCCAAGGTGGACTCCTATTATACTACCATGATTTTCTGGAGTGCAATGCTCGCTGCCCTGGGTGTGCTCCTGGTGCCCCACGACGCCTACGCCTGGGGGTTGGCGACACACATAGAGCTGGCCCGAAATCTACTGGATGGATATCGGGATCTGCTGGCTTCAAATGCCCCATCAATTCTCGAACATTTTCAAATGTTTCTGTACGGTGTTCTGTCCCCGGATCATTTCCTCGCCAAGAACCTGCAGGAGTACCCGAAACACAGCCACAACTGGGACCGAGCCTTCAAGATGCTCGAAGAAGCCCCGGATGATGAGTATCGGGCCTTCTCCTGGGGTTACCTGTGCCACCTGGCAGCGGACGTAGTGGCC
>CALFHQ010000861.1 GCA_937876385.1 uncultured Pseudomonadota bacterium | reverse complement strand
TGGGGGGGTACTTGAAAGGGGGGATGGGGAGGGGCGGGTGGAAACTACTTCTCGGTGTCTTCCTCGGCAGCCTCGTAAGCTTCCGGTTCGACTTTTGCCACTGCGGCTTCTTCCACAACGGCTTCGGCTTCGATCTGCGGCCCTTCGACATCCTTCTTCGTGGGTGTCTTCGGCGTCACTTTCTCCCCTTCGGGGATAAGCTGGATAATGCTCACGGCTGCGCCATCGCCACGCCGGAAGCCCAGGGGCATAATTCGAGAGTAGCCGCCAGCTCGGTCGTCGTAACGAGGAGCGATGACGTCAAACAGTTTGTTGACGAGGTCTCTCCGGTACAACGTACGAGCAACGATACGGCGGTGGTGAACGGTGCCCTTCTTTCCGATGGTGATGAGCTTGTCCACTTCCCGCTTGAGCATCTTGCAGCGAGTGTGTGTCGTTTCCAGTTCCTCGTGCTCGACCAGCGAGGTGAGGAGATTCCGGATCATGGCCACACGGTGTGCTCCACCCCGGCCCAACTTTTTAGTAGCATTGCGGTGTCTCATTGTTCAAACCTCACTTCATTCCTTGGCCGCGTTGGGTAGGTTCTCCGGGTCAAAGCCCTCGAGTTTCATACCGAGTGACAGCCCCATACTGGCCAGCACTTCCTTGATTTCCTTCAGGCTCTTTCGCCCGAAGTTTTTGGTCTTCAACATCTCCTGCTCTGAACGCTGCACCAGTTCTCCAATGAAATGGATATTGGCATTGCGCAGGCAGTTGGCGCTACGGACGGACAGTTCCAGTTCTTCCACCGGTCGGTAGAGGTTGGGGCTCAGGGATTCCTGACTGTCCTTCTTTTCGCCAGCATCCACGGGGACGCTCTCATCAAAGCCGATGAAGATCTGGAGCTGATCCTTCAAGATCTTTGCGGCCAGCCCCAGTGCATCTCGGGGGAGGATTGATCCGTCTGTCTGGATCTCAATGACGAGTTTGTCCAGGTCGACGTCTTCTCCGGATCGAGCGTTGGTCACTTTGTAACTGGCTCGGGTCACCGGGCTGAAGAGGGAATCGATGACTGTTGTGCCGATGGGAAGTTCTCCCTTCTCCTGCTTTTCAGCAGGCACGTAGCCTCGTCCCATCTCCAACTGCAGTTCCATCCGAAGTTCCCCTTCTTCGTTGATCTCTGCGATGTGGTGTTCCGGGTTCAGAATCTCAACTTGAGCAGGGCACTTGATATCGGCGCCGGTGACCTTGTAGGGTCCCTTCACATCGATGGACAGGTGTCGAAGCGTTTCTTCCCCTTCCATCCGAATACGCAACCCCTTGAGGTTGAGGATGATATCAGCCACGTCCTCCGAAACACCGGGTAGGGCGGAGAATTCGTGAAGCGCCCCGTCTACTTTGACGGTAGTAATGGCGGCCCCTCGGATCGAGGAGAGCAGAATTCGTCTCAGGGAGTTCCCGATGGTGGTTCCAAACCCACGTTCCAGTGGAGCGCAGGAGAACACGCCAAAGGTTCCATCCTCGGTCTGCTTCTCCGTTTCGACTTCCTTGGGTCTTCTCAGTAGCACCCAGTGCTTGTACATACGATTCCTCCTCAGGAGCGAACTTTACTTGGAGTACAGCTCGACGATGAGCGATTCCTGCACGGGCAGATCGACATCTTCGCGGCCTGGAAGAGCGAGAACTTTGCCCTTGAGGTCCTTTCTGTCAATCTCGAGCCATGCGGGCACTTCGCGCAGCGGAGCTTCGTTGCTGGCGACGACTCGTCCGTGTTCCTTGCTGGTGTCGCGAACGGTGATTTCATCGTTCACAG
>CALFHQ010000860.1 GCA_937876385.1 uncultured Pseudomonadota bacterium | reverse complement strand
CTGACAAACGCCGCATATTCTCTGCCCGATTCGAGGAATCCGGCGAAATTCGGTCAGTTTCTTGTAGCAGGCTTCCACGTCGAACTGTTCAGGGCTCTCCCCGATGGCCCCGGCCGGGCACCTCTCCACGCACAGCTTGCACTCCCCGCAGTCTCTCCCATCAAGGGGGGAGTCGGCATTGAGAGGGGCATCTGTGAGTACTGTTACCAGTCGCACCCTCGAGCCGTACCACGGCGTCACCAGGAGGTTGTTCTTCCCCCGCCACCCGAGCCCTGCCAGCATCGCCGCATGACGATGGGAGAAGTGGGCGAGACGATCCTCTGGATCGAGAGTCTGGGAAGCTCCAATTGCCAGCGCTTTGAACCCTCGATTTTCGAGGATCTGTCCCACTCCCAGTGACAGGCGATCCAGGATGTAGTTTGCCTGTCGGTAGTGGTGAAAATAGATGTGAGTCGGGTGATCGTTGATGGTCTCCAAGACCCCTGCAAGGAGGGGATAGACCACGACGACTCCGCGTTTCCAGCGAGGAAGATTGGTGAAGGGAGCCTCTGGATATTGCTGTTGGTACCTGTCGAGGTCAACCACGCCAAAGTGGGCAACTTGCTGCGTGGTGAGCCAGGCGCTCAAGCTGTGACGAAGTGCTTCCATGGCGAGTCCGGTCAATTGCCGAAGGCGTAAAATTGGAGGTTGTCCAGGGACATTCCCACCCGGGCCGAGTCTTTCCCTTCAATGGTGATCTGGGACGACCAGGCGCCGGCCAAATCCACCGTGATGGTTCGGGAATGTCTGGGTAGGGCTACCTCTCTTCGAGTGCCGTCCTCCATGGAGATGAGAAGGCGTCCGGCCCCCGCTTCTTTGGTGGGCTCGCACGCTTCCAGGGTGAGGTGACTCAGTCGGCTGGGTTTCGAAAAATGGACCCTGAGAAGGGCCGCATCGTTGCTCTGGCCCAGCTCCACACAGCCCTTGTCGTCGGCGACGGCGAAAGGTTGGCTGGGTCCTCGACCGGCTACCAGTTCCACATTCGTCGGCTTCAGGAGCTTCAGCTCGGGGCCGGCGGGGATTCTGGAGGAATCGGAGAGGATGTCAGCAGCTTCGGCCATTCTGGAGCGAGCGACGGTCTTCTCGTTTCCCTCAAAATCAGAGTCAAGTTGACCGGCATAGGGGCGAGACGAATCTGTCTTCCCTGCTCTGGCCAGCGAGGCCTTGTGTCCCAGGGAGGAGAAATGGACCATGAGAAGTCCCATGACTGTA
>CALFHQ010000859.1 GCA_937876385.1 uncultured Pseudomonadota bacterium | reverse complement strand
GTGTTTGACACCGGCTTCTCGGCGGACTTGACGGTCATCGAGGAAGCCAGCGAGTTGGTCCACCGGATCCGCAACGGGGGACGCCTCCCGATGATCACAAGCTGCTCACCGGGGTGGGTGAAATTCACCGAGGAATTCTATCCTGAATTCATGGGCAATATCTCTACTTGCAAGAGTCCTCAGCAGATGATGGGGGCCATCGTTAAGAGCTACTTTGCCCAGCAGGAAGGGACCGAGCCGGCCAACATCTACAGCGTCTCCATCATGCCCTGCGTGGCCAAGAAGTTCGAAGCGTCCAGACCGGAAATGGGGAGTCACGGCACCCCGGATGTGGACGCCGTGTTGACCACCCGAGAGCTGGTTCAGTTGCTGGCCATGCGGGGGGTGGACGCAAGCAAGTTGCGTCCGGAGAGAGCAGACACCCCCTTTGGCGACCGCAGCACAGCGGGGAAGCTGTTTGGTGCCACTGGAGGGGTAATGGAGGCAGCGCTTCGAACGGCCCACTTCATCCTCACTGGAGAGGAGTGGCCCAAGTCCCGAATCCAATCTTTGCGAGGGATGGCTCCAAGAAAAGAAGCCCAGGTGAAGATTGGTGGGACGGAGCTGGGGGTCGTGGTGGTGAGCGGTCTCATGGAAGCTAGAACGCTCTTGGAAGAGATTCGCCAAGGGCGCGACGACATCCACTTCATCGAGGTCATGACCTGCCCGGGGGGCTGCATTGCCGGTGGGGGGCAACCCCAACACTCCGACCCGGAGATATTGAAGGCCAGAATGCAGGCGCTGTATGCCATCGACCGGGACGGTGACGTTCGCACGGCACACTCCAACCGCTCGGTGCAGCGGCTCTACGACGAGTTCCTGGGGGAACCGCTCAGCCCCGAAAGCCACCGATTGCTCCACACCCACTATGTGAAACGGAATGTGGTCCTGTAGCCTGTTGAGGGAGTCATGAATCGCGAGAATCGACAACTCATCAACACCATCACCGAGCGCTGCCGGGTCTGCTACACCTGCGTTCGGGAATGCCCCGCCAAGGCCATCCGGATTCGCGATGGCCAGGCAGAGGTCATCCCCGAGCGATGTATCGGCTGCGGAAACTGCGTGAAGGTGTGCAGCCAGGGGGCCAAGACCTGGCTTGACACCACCGACCGGGTGAGAGCGCTTCTCAAATCGGATGCCCCCGTGGCGGCCATCCTGGCACCCAGTTTCCCTGTGGAGTTCAGCAAGTGCGATTACCGAAGGGTCGTGGGGACGTTGCGTGTATTGGGCTTCCAGCGAGTGTGCGAGGTTGCCTTCGGGGCGGACCTGGTTGCAGCCCGGTACAAGAAGCTCCTCGATGAACATCCTGGAACCTCCTACATCGCCACCACCTGCCCTGCTGTGGTTGGGTATGTGGAGCGCTACCACCCCGACCTTGTCCCGGCGTTGGCACCCATTGTCTCCCCCATGGTGGCAGAGGCGCGGGCGCTGCGGCGAGTCTATGGAGATGACTTGAAGGTGGTCTTCGTGGGACCCTGCATAGCGAAGAAGGGGGAGGAAAGTACCTCCGACAAGGCCCACAGAGAGATCGATGCGGCCATTACCTTCCAGGAGCTGCGGGACCTCGTCAAAGAAGCCGGCATCAAGTCGGAGAGGTCAACCTTGAGCGACTTCGACCCCCCCCACGCGGGGTTGGGGGCGCTGTTTCCTGTGAGCCGGGGGATTCTGCAGACGGCCAATATTCCCGAGAACCTCATCGATGGCGAGGTGGTTGTGGCCGACGGTCGCCACGCATTTGTGGAAGCAATTCGAGAGTTCGAATCGGGGGATCTTCAAGTGCGACTGCTGGAGACGCTGTCGTGCACCGGCTGTATCATGGGACCCGGGACTACCTCCCAGGCACCTCTGTTTCGGCGCCGAGCGTGGGTCAGCCAATACGTTCGCAACCGCCTGGAGCACCTCGAGATGGGGCCGTCGAATCCGGTGTCGAGCCCCGAATTCTACAACGACCTCGACTTGTCCCGGTCCTTCTTCTCGTGGGACCAGAGAATTCCCGTCCCCGGTGAGCGGGCGATTCGAGGAGTCCTGGAGCGGCTGGGCAAGCCCACGGCGACGTTCGAGCTGAATTGCGGAGCGTGTGGCTATGACACCTGTCGAGAACACGCCATCGCCATCTTGAAGGGGCTGGCCGAGTCCGAGATGTGCCTCCCATACAGCATCGAGCGGTTGCGGGACACAGTGAGCGAGCTGGCGGTTTCCAACGAAGAATTGGCGACCACACGGGTGCAGCTGCAACACTCGGAGAAGCTGGCCAGCATGGGACAGTTGGCGGCCGGGATTGCCCACGAAGTGAACAACCCCCTCGGCGTCGTGCTGATGTATGCACACCTCCTGGAGGAAGAAGCAGAGCGAGGCAGTCGGTTGTCGAAGGACCTGACGATGATCGCCGAGCAGGCAGACCGCTGCAAAAAGATCGTTTCCGGCTTGCTCAATTTTGCCCGGCAGAACAAGGTCGTTTTGCAGCGAACCGATGTGGCGAAACTGGTCGCCGGAAGTGCGCAGATTGTTCCCCCTCCGGCTGGGGTGCGGGTTGTGTTGGAGTCGCAGTGCGAAGACCCCTTTGCCGACATCGACCCAGACCAGGTGATTCAGGTCTTGACGAACTTGATGAACAACGCCTACGACGCCATGCCCGATGGCGGAACGTTGACCTTGAGAACCCTGTCGGCGGGAGAGCGAATTGCCGTGGAAGTGGCGGACACCGGCCAAACCGGCTGGGTCAGCAGCGGATCTCAGTTTGTGGAGTGCTCCGTGACTATCAGCTCCCTTTCCCTGGGCACGATTCCGCCCCCCCCCCC
>CALFHQ010000858.1 GCA_937876385.1 uncultured Pseudomonadota bacterium | reverse complement strand
CGGTACGTCGCCTCTCAGTTGGGATTCAATCCATTTGATGTGAAGCTCGTCGTCGCCATGGCTGCCATGGATGGCGGTGCGATCTTGGCCCCCGGCATAGCGCTCAAACCCTCCTTCTCGATTCGAAAGACGGAAGAACACCAAGCAAAGACCCTTTCCCATCTGGGAGAAGGGGTCTGGTTTGTGAACACAGACAGCGGGCTCCTCGTGGGCAAGAAGGAGTTCATCAAAGGAATCCTCGACGTTCAGACAGGGACGGCGAAGTCGTTGGCGCAAACCGGCGGAGACGCCATTCACAAGGAGCTCGCCGAGGCTCTCGGTGGCCACGTGTTCATGGCTACCATGGATGCCTCCGTATTTGGACCCATTCCGGAAATGGGGGACAAGGTCACTCTGCAGGGGTTTGCTGCCGGCAGCGGCCTGACGGACGGATTCTCCTGCATCGTGAAGGCAGACGAAGCTTCTCGAAAAGCGCTCATGGCAAAGCTTGAACAGGGCAAGGCCATGATTCGGCTCCTTGTCTCCAGCATGAAAACCAAGATGGGCGACCTGGACCTGTTTCAGGGGATCGGGATTCTCTACGCCGACCGCCACCTGGATGATTTCTTTGCACTGTACTCCCCAAAATTGGTGGGGGAATACCTGACCTTCCAGATGCAGCAGGCGGGACAGGCGCAAATGGCCATGGTCGGAGTCCTGGCCGCTGTGGCGATTCCGGCGTTCATAAAATACATGCGAAAGGCCAAGACTACCGAAGCCATTGATTCCCTCGACCGAATCTACAAGGGGGCGGTGATGTATTACGAGACTCCCAGGGTCAGTGAGGAGGGGGAACTTCTCCCCCCTCAGTTTCCAGATAGTGCCGAAATGACTCCGCCCCTGGGCCGTTGCTGCGAAGCCTACGGACCCTTCGACGAGAATGGTGACGGCCGTTGCGACGTGAAACCGACTTTGTGGAACACCCCCGCCTGGTCAGCCCTGATGTTCCAGATGACCTCGGAGCACTACTACAGCTACGAGTTTATCTCCAACGGCAAGACAGGCGCCGAGGCCGAATTCACGGCAAGAGCCTTGGGAGACCTGGACTGCGATGGCGTCTATGGGACCTTCGAACGGTACGGCAAGGGTGCGGCGGACTCTACGAAACAAAACCCCCGAGTGCAGAACGTCGGAGCCATCTA